>JAKFWZ010000058.1 GCA_021731695.1 Candidatus Daviesbacteria bacterium
AAAACACTGGTAATAAAAACATCTCTTCTATTTAAATTGATGCTACCTAAAAGTGAATCTAAAACTTTGCCTGCAGAACCGATAAATGGTTTGCCGGTTAAGTCTTCATTTTTCCCCGGAGCTTCTCCTAAAAATAAAATTTCTGCATCGGGACTTCCTTCGCCAAAAACTAAATTTATTGCAGTATCTGAAAACGGTAAATTTTTATCTGCAAGTTCTTTTTGTTTTAGTTTCTCTAAGAGTTTAATTTTTTGCATCTTTTAATTTCTTTCGGTACTTTATAAAAAGTTTTGGATCAGAATCCAAAATTAATTTATCTGATGGAACTAAATCAATATTTATAATTCCATTTGTGTGATCAATTTCGTGCTGCAGAACTCTATTGATTATGAAGTCTTTTTCATTATCCCAGATCTTTTCTTCTCCCGCTTCGTTTAAATATTTTACTTTAATCCATGCCGGTCTTTTTAACATTGCGATAATAGGATTTGCACTCATGCAAATTTCAGGATATTCAATTAATCTTTGAGATTTTTCTATAATCTCAGGATTAATTATTGTTTCGATTTTCTTGCCGATGAAGAAAATTGCAATGTTTGAAGGAATTCCGATTTGAACAGCTGCGATGCCCTTACCCTTTCCGGTTAATCGCTTATATTCTCTTAAGGTTTTTTTAAGTTTTGAAATGACTTTTTTTATTTCAGGGCTATCTATCTTTGTTACATCAACAGGTTGAGATTTTTTTCTTAATAAATTACTTTCACCAATTTGATATGTTAAATGAGAAACCAGCGCCGCATCTTCAAAAGTCTTCTTTTTATACTTTGAATTCATTGCAAAGATTTTGGAATTTCAACCGCACCTTCACGAAGAATTTGAAGTTTTGAATCTTTTAACACTGCAACGGTTGAAGGTTTTGAAGTTAGAGTTCCGCCGTCAATATAAATGGATATATTATCACCAAAATATTTCTTTGCATTCTCAATATTTTCAGATGGTTTTTCTCCTTCGAAATTTGCACTTGGTGCAACTATCGGTCCGGTTTTAGCGAGAAGATTTTTTAGAAATTTATCATCCGGCATTCTGAAAGCAATGGAGTTTTGACCACGATGTAAATAATGTAAATCTTTTATTGGACAATCAATAACAACACTGATTTTATTCGGCCAGATCTGCTTAAAAATATTCAACTGAGTTTCGTTTAATTTAAGCCCTAGATCTTCAATTTGTTCAATAGATGAAATCAATATAATCATCGGTTTTGAACTAGCCCGTTTTCTTAGTTTATAAATTCTTTCAACAGTTTCTGCATTTTTAGCAACACCCACAATTCCATAAATTGTGTCAGTTGGAATAACAGCTATTGCACCTGTTTTTATTTTTGAGGCGATTTCATCTAATACCTTGGAATCGATTTCTGAAAGAGTATATGTATTGGTTTTAGGCATACGCATGATTTTAACCTGAATTTAAGTCTTTTTAAAGAGGATGAATAAAGAGATAATAAATTAGTGATAAGAATTGTTTTTATATTTATTTTGATTGGAGCTTTGGGAATTTTCTTTTGGTTTTTAATGAATCCCCAATCTTCAGGAATTATTAATCCAGGTTCTGATTCTTCAAACATTGAGAGAAACAAAAGCGCAAAGAAAAATTCAGTACTAACTTTAGAAAAGATATTTGATAATAAAATCGATGAAAATTCTGATAAATTAATTACACTTATAGTCACCGGTGATGTAATTCCTGCCCGATCGGTTAATTTTCAAGCAACTCAAAGAAACAGTTTTACCTGGGCATTTGAAAAAACTGCGGATGTTTTAAAAAATGCTGATTTAACTTTTATAGATTTGGAAACTCCAATTTTTGCTAGTTGCAGTTTAACGAATGAGGGTATGAAGTTTTGCGGAAGTGATAAACATATTGAAGGATTACTTTTGAGTGGTGTTGATGTGGCAAATATGGCAAATAATCATGCCGGAAATTATGGAAAAAACGGAATTGATGAAACAAGGCAGCTTTTGCAAAATAATGGAATTTTAGTAACGGGACTTGAAGGACCAATTTATGCGGAAATAAAAGGAGTAAAGTTTGCATTTTTGGGTTATAACGATATTGAAAAAACTTATCTAGTTTCATCTGCAGAAGATGAAAAAATAAAAAAGGAAGTGGGGGAAGCCAGGGAAAATGCTGATGTTGTAATTGTTCAATTTCACTGGGGGACAGAATATATAACTCCTCCTGAAGAAAGGCAAAAATTCTTGGGAAAACTAACAATTGATTCCGGTGCAGATCTGGTTATTGGTAATCATCCTCACTGGATAAAGCCGATTGAAATTTACAATAATAAATTAATAACTTACGCCCACGGTAATTTTGTTTTTGATCAAGAATGGTCGCAAAAAACTAAAGAAGGAGTAGTGGGAAAATATATTTTTGAAGGTAAGAATTTAGTTGATGTACAGTTTCTGCCGGTCGAAATCAAAGATTATGGACAGCCGTATTTTTTGGAAGGGGAGAAAAAGCAAAAGATTTTGGATGAAATGTACAAGGAGAGTAAGGCGCTTATTAACTAAATGACTCTTATTATTTCCTACCGAGGTCCTTCGTCGGCTAGAGCCTTCTCAGGATGATTAATTAGGTTTTAAATTTTAACCTAATTAATCACTTTCGCATCAAATCCAGCTTTGTCATATTTATCTTTATGTTTTATCAAAAGCCAATTATCAGCTTTTGATCTGGGCGGAAAATTTTTGGTCTTAACTAAAGCAAAAGAACCTCTTAAAATTTTGCCATGCATAAAAAACTTGATTTCTCCTTTTTCTATTCCTTCTGACATGACTTCTTCTGCTTCTCTCGGATCTTTAATAATTTCTCTTAACCCTTTACCCTTTTCCCTCTCCGCTTCATAGGTCCCTTCATCCCAGATCTCAACCGGTCCCGCGCCATAACTTCCCTCGGGAATTGTGCCTTCAAATTTTCGATATGACAGTGCATGATCAGGAGTTTTTATTGCTAATCTTTTCTGAGTTGGGTCCAAAGTTGGACCTCGCGGAACTGCCCAGGAAGGCATGACACCGTTTACTTCTAAACGCAAATCAAAATGCACAGTTGTAGCGTTATGTTTATGAACAACGAATTTTAAATTTGACATTTTAGTACTTTCTATACTTATCATGTTTACCGATATCAATGAAAAGTGCTTCCCAGTCATTAATCCATTTAAAGAAAATTCTATTACCTTTGTCGATTCGGATAGTCCACAGACTTAGTCCTGAAAGCTTTTCTAAATGTAGACCGGTATAATTCGGGTTAGTAACAAATAAAGATATTGATTTAGTCGTCTTATTAAGAAGAATTGGATTATTTTTTAGAAATTTTTTTCGCGAAGATAAATATCTTGGAGAATAATTGATTTTTGTCATGCATTAGGCATTTGCTTCTTTTCTCATCTCTTCGAAATCCGCCTCAAGTTCTTCCTGGGTAGATATGCTTTTAGTTTTCCCAGCCTTATAATCTTCCAAAGCCTCTGCCAAAACTGCATCCAGCCGCAGTTTTTCCAGCTGATCCAGGCCAATAACTGCTCCAACAGGTTTATTATTTGACATCACAATAACAGGCTCCTTGGATTTATTGGCCTCTTCTAAAACCTTTTTATATTCTCTCTGAATTTGTCTGGCTGATACTGTAGTGAACATATGACAATGATATGCTAGTCTAATTTGTATGTCAAGTTGACATACAATCTTTTGCCTAAGGGTTAGTTGGATTCGAGATTTCTTAACTGATCCTGTTCCATTTTTGTTCTTTCTGCCGATTGATCAATAACCTGCTGGGCTTTGGATTTAATATTTTGGGGGTTTTCAGGATTAATATTAAAAGGAGAGAGAGTGGAGCCACCAAAAATTAGAAGAAGGAGAGCAATTAATATGACAACGAGTAAACCCAGGAGTCCCATGAAATAATATTACTACATTTAAGCAGACTGAACTTAAATTTCATGTACTGCTCCGAGCTCCTCTATTTTTTTAGCAACCTCGTCACTATTTAATTTGGAAAGATCAATATCATTTTTATGAGCAATTATTAAACCCTGAATTATTCTTCTTGCCTTTAAAGCCTCACCTTTTTTCTACCATTTAATCTGAACATTATTAGCAATAAACCCAAGATCAATAATCTTAATTGAGGCAAAAAAAGGATTAGTCTGAACTATGACATCTGAAACGTTCTTGATATTAATGCTTTGGATGCCTTCAGACGCAATAAATTCTTTATGAGTAATATTAATTTTTGTCGGTTCAACGCTTAATTTTGTCGGAAAAAGCATAAAGGGAAAAACTGAAGATATTGAAATAAGAGGATTTTGGGCTTTTTGAACAAGATCATCAAGTTTATCACTATCTTGTTGTTTCTTTTTAACATCTGCCCGGGCCGCATCATCTTGTCCTTCCTGAACGAGTTTTTTCTCCTGAATTACTTCTTGAGTCGTTTGTAGAGCAGCCTTTTTTGCGGGTTCGAATACTTTCGTTTTCTTTCGGTCCTGAAAATCTTTTTTCATTTCATACATCATCTGCCCGCTCGTATTCATAGTATAAGCACTTTAAACCTTAAATATAAGAAGAGTTTGAGTATTAGGTAAGAATATTAAAGGAGATTAAAAACTGCTCGTGTCCTGATTATATTTGCAATATGAACATTCAACCGCACTCTCTGGCATATCTGCGTTTAAAATCTTTCTGGCTTCTTTAATTTTTTTCTCGACCCATGAGTCATCTCCATCATAAGGTTGGACTTTAATATCAAAACTTAATTTTCCTTTGCCGAAACCGTTATCTTTATTAACTCTGCAGTAAACAAAATATCCTCGGTCTAAAACTTTAAATCCATTTTTTCTTAAAAGCCACTGATAAACCTCCATCTGTCTTTTATAACTGTCATAAAGTTCTCCTTCTTTTGCACCTGAAGCTTTATAATCAACAACCATTAAATTTCCTTTTGGGTCAACCCAGACATCATCAACTGCACCGAAAACTAGGAAATCAGTTTTTTCATCAAAATATTGAATGCCGGTAAAATTTGTTCTCCACTTGTCAATGTCTTCGTGCATAAAAGGAACGGCGTCTATTCCTTCGCGCTCAATTAAATAATGCGCAGTGCCGTTTTTTCTATGTTCATCAAACTCTTTTTTTAATAAAAAATCTACGGCATTATTTATTGTGTAAGGTGCACCAAAGGGACGCGCGATTCCTTTGCCTGCATAAAACCAGAAACATCTAGGGCAGTCAAAGAGTAATTCAATTTTGGAACGGGAAAGTTTAGTCATTGTTTTCTTCAATAATTTTTATTTCTTCGTTAGTCAAACCATAGATATCATAAGCTAGTTTATTTATCTCGTTTTCCTGAGCCGCGATTTGTCTTAACAACAACTCCTTAGCTTGAGTATTCCCTTCCTCAGTAAGATTTTTGTGAAACCTAAGCATCCGATTAACTAAATCAATCATTTCATTATACTGCTCTTTTGAGGGTGGTTTTTCAGAAATAGAACACGGAATTGGAAAAGGTTTTAAGTATTCTGTTTTAAAAACATAAAAACCACCCCTTAGAATATACCCTGTAGATTGGAGAAAAAACCACAGAACTTTGGAGTTAAGAATACCTAAAATATATCTAAGATCATCATCTATCTTGAACACGAAACTATATACTTTCGTGGTGTGGTAAAGTTGACCTCTTTCATCAATAGTCATCTGGCAGTTATTTGCTATTTCAGGTGTAATTATTTTTATTTGATTAAAATCTCTTAAATTCTTAGGATATATATAAGCGTAGAAATTATCTCCATGCATCTTTCCCCGTTCTCGATCTGAAAGAGCTTGTTTATTCTTCTGTAAGTATGTCCAACCCATAGGAAAATTATCTGATATGTATTTTGGACTCATTAACTGGGGTGGATTATCAATTAGATAAGGGAATATTACTACTTGTTTATATTCTGAAATTTCGTATCTATGAACATCTTTTCCCATTAAAAAAGGCTTAACAAAATTCTTTTCTAGCTCAATTTCTCTGTTCAAAGATTTAGAAAGGCAAACAAAACTCTCTGCTTTTTCTCTAATAACGGGCAGTACATAGATGTTATCAGCGCTTGTAGCAATTCCCTGAAATATTTTTTTTGTTATATCTCCTAGGGTATGGGATTGGTGTCTTATTATTTTAAGTGCACGCTCTCTGTTATCAGAATAGAAGTTCCAAGCGGAACTATCATTGAGTTGTTGAAGATTCTCGGAATAATTTTTATTTTTAATATTTTCGGCTATATCTGCCATTAATACTGGGGGATTTTCAATTTTTGACACCTTGATAAAGCGAAAATCTTTCGCTATCTTTTTTGATAAAAATAATAAACAAGTATAGGTTGTTGCACTATTAAATACTTGTTCGGCACCAAAGTGAACGATCTCTCTTACTGCTTTATTAATTGTTAACAGCTCTCGGATTGGTTCTGCGAATTTGGCTTGAAAAAATTTATGGGGTAATATAAATCCAAGCAAACCGCTCTTCTTTAAAAGACTAAACGATTTTTCTAGAAAAACAACATAAATATCATAGTTTCCTTTACTTGCTGATTTATAATGCTTTTTTAGATATTCTGCCTGCCTTGGGTTATTTTCTTGAAGTGACTGAATTCTTATATAAGGTGGATTTCCAATTATTGCATCAAACCCCTCATTATTCAGAATTTGAGAGAACTCACCTTCCCAGTTGAAAGCGTTGACTTTTATTTTATCCTCTAAATCAAAAAAAGTTTGCTGGTCGTATGAGTAGAAGTCATTTTCTATTAAAGAATTTCCGCATTTAATATTGTTCCCTAAGTCAGGTAAGACTCTTTCATGAAACATGCGAATTGTTTTATTAATTGATTGTTCGTTTTCACCCTCTAATACTTTTAACAGTAAAGAAAGCTTTGTCATTTCTACTGCTTGTTGATCAATATCAACACCAAAAATATTATTAATTAAGATTCTTTTTCTTTCATCTGTGGTTAATTTCCAATCGCCTCTGTCAGTCTGATAAAGGATTGGATTTTTCCCTTTGTACAGTTTTTCGGATGGTCCTCCAGTTTTAAGATAGTAGTCCGAATGCCAATCAAGAAGGTATTGATAAGCTTCAATCAGAAAAGATCCCGAGCCGCAGGCAGGATCAAGAATTTTTATTTTTGAGACCTGGTTTGGAGATTTATTCTCAATAAGTTTTCCTACAGTATTTTTAACAATGTATTCAACAATATAAGTTGGTGTGTAATAAACACCGCCAGCTTTTCTAACCTCTGGTTTTTCCTCAACAATAGCATTGTGTTTTGTATCAAGCGAAATAATTTTACCCAAGAATTGTTCATAAACTTGACCTAAAATATCTGCTGGAATTTCTGAAAAAACATAAGGACTTTTGGGAAAATACAACTTGTTAAATATTTTTCTTAAAATCTCGTCATCGACGGCTAAATTTGGGGTTATATTATCAGGATTTGATGTACGTTCATTTTCTTCTCTAAAATGAAATAATCCTGAATTATATTTATCATCGGCTCGTTCAAAAAATTCTACTAATCTTTTATAAACATTAGTTCCATTATCCAAAGTTTGAAGACGACCATAATCCTCTATTCCGCGATCCTCACAGATTCTTAAGAAAATTATTCGATTAATGATTAATTGGACGGCAAGGTTTAAATCATATTGTGTTAAACTGGTATTATTCTTAGCCAAGTTCTTTGCAAGATTTTTTCTCCATTCGTCAATATCTTCAAGAAAAGCATCGTTAACTTCTAAAGTTCCTCTTTTTGATTTTTCGCTTTCAATATACTTATCTAATAACCCATCTTTGACAGCCTCTTTGGAAAAAAGATTAATAAATTGATCCCAATATTCCTCAAGTTGATCAATTTTGAAATATAAAATTCTTGCAACTGTTACTGAATCATCTTCATTTGGTTTTACCCTGCAATCATATATTGCAAACTCTTCAAAATCAGTTAAAAGACAAATCGGAAGTTTCGCTGACCAACCATATCTTCTTAATTGATAAGCATGAATCTTATTCGTTTCTAAATTCTCAGCAGGTTTTTTGGCCTCTACAAAAAACTTTTTCTTTCCACCTAAGCAAAACGCATAGTCTGGAGTTTTGTTAAAGCCTTCGACATCAATTGATTCTTCGATAATGACTTCTCTGTATTTCTCAGAAAGGCCTTTAGCGTTTGATAAATCCCAACCTAAAATCCTAAATAACTCATCTAGAAAATCAGTTCGAAGTCGGGCCTCTCTATAATTTGGTGACTTTATCTCGCTTAGTTTGTCCTGAAAATTTACAACTAATTTCTTTAGATCTGTTGGAATAGTAGTAGAATTATCCATGAGCTGTTTGTGGTTATTGTACTCTCAATCTGAGGCTAAGACAATCTGTGTAGACCTAATTGTGGATACTTAAATCATAGAGTATTATTTACGCAGCTCTATGGATAAATTAATTTTTCTTGATACTGAAACAACGGGCAATAATTTATTGGACGATAGATTATTTCAAGTTGCGTACTCGCATAAAGGTCAGATTGTTTCAGAAAATTTTAAACCTGCACTCCCGATTTCTATAAAAGCTCAAAGTATTACCCATGTTACAAATGAAATGATTGCGGATAAAAAATCATTTAGCGATTCCGAATTTAAAAAAGAACTTGAGGAATTGCTTAAAGAAAATATTATCGTTGCCCATAACGCGCAGTTTGATTTATTAATGCTGGCGCATGAAGGAATAAAAGCCCCACAATTTATCTGCACTTTAAAAGTTGTGAGATTTTTAGATGCGGCAGGGGAGATTCCCGAATATAATTTGCAATATCTTCGTTACCACTACGAGTTAAATATTAAAGCCGACGCGCATTCGGCGGAGGGTGATGTTTTGGTTTTAGAGGCTTTATTTAAAAAGCTTTATGAAAAGATGATGGGGGAGTTGGGGGATCATGAAACGGTTATTAAAAAAATGATTGAAATTTCCGGCCAGCCTTCCTTATTTAAAACTTTCCCTTTTGGTAAATACCGGGGGAGAAAAGTTGAAGAAGTAGCCAAACTAGACAAGCCTTATTTGGAGTGGCTGCTTGGAAGTATGTTGGAAAAACCGGAAGCTGAGGAAGATTGGATTTTTACTTTAAAGCACTATCTTCGTAAATAATTAATAATTCTCAATTTAAAACTAAGATAACTTATGAGATTTGTGATTTTAAACTTTTTTGAGGGAGATAATTTTCCTGGCTAACAACTTTTCTTCCTGTTTCTTGTTCCAATTTTCTTCTTGCATCTCCTGCAATTTTCCCGCCTCGTTTTGAAACATGTTTATTTTTCTCAAATCCTTGAGGATGCTCGGTTTTAGTGATTTCTGTTGTAGCGGCTTCTCCAAGCATGGAAAACAAAAGTTCCAGATCTGTCATATGGTCACGCAAGTTTTGCCGCTTTAAGCTTTTAATCTTTTTATGAGTTGACGGAACGATTCCAAAGGCTGCTTTTGAAATTTCTGCAGTTAGAATTTGATATTCTCTCGGTTGATCAATTCCATGTTTTTTCCATTCATCTGTGAGTTCTTCGTGCACTGCTATTGAGCGCATTCGCCTTTCAATCCAGTCATCCGGATATCCTTTTGCTTTATAAATAGCACGGGCTCTTTGTTGGGCTAGCTCAGGATCTTCGATTTCCTGAATTCTTTCATATCCAACTTTAGCTAGCCACCTCTTGAAGGGCTCAGCTTTAGGGGAGGGTATTGATTGAACAAAACGGAAGATTGTCTCGGTATCAGCGCAATCAGTGAGACGCAACTTTCCATCAGGGGCAGTCATTTTCAACTGTCCGATTTTTTCGGACACTTCAATATATCCTTCTTCAGTCAGCTTCTTCTTTAAATCGCTCCAGTATTTCCGTGGTCGGTCTGTACCTGTAAGAACCTCAATTACATCAATGATCGAAAACCACCATTCATTTTTATGTATTGTTTTCCTGATTTGTTTGTTTCTAAAAATTGCGATCTTGGTAAGCTCAGTGGAAGAGAGAGTCATAGAATTATTCTACGCATTTTCTTCGGTTATTTCAAGAGATATTTATCTGAATACAACTGCGTTTGGAAGTGCACGACCAGGCCCCGCTTTATAACCGCCCTGATATAAAGCTGTAGAGCCGCCGCCGTCTAAATTTAGAGCATATTTTGCGCCTAAGGCTTTAAATACATTGGCAAATTCGTTCATATCAACATTATAGGCAACTACTAAGAATACGCTGCCATCGTTAAAACCAATTCCACCTTTAGTTCCTTTAGAAGATTGTTTTTGAGATAGGGAAGAGGGCTCGACTGTGATATGCCCGTCATTTAAAATACCCGGATAATTAACAATCCCTCCGCGGATTCCGTCAACTCTGCCTGCATCCTGCCTGTATTTATAGGCTCCGCCTGATTCCTGGTAAATCATGCTTCGGCCTCCGTAACCAAATTTATCCTCATTAATCCATCTGCCAAGGCGTGAATTATATACCGGAAAATCAAAGGAATCTTTCTTAGAAGCACAATCAGCATAATCTTCCGGACACGTATATGTTCCGTGAATTCCGGCCATCCCACCGGCTCCGGCGACGTAATCAGCTAATGGTTTTTTAGGACAATCAGCTGCGCAGTCTGTATCGCTGGCTGTGTCGGTAAACATGGTAACACCGATTGGAAGAGTTACGACGGTTGCCCTAAAAGAACCCACATCAGTCTGAATATTTCCTCCGCCGCCTATGGCTGGAGCAGCACTCTGACTTGCAGCAGGAGTTGCTGAAGGGATTGGAGTCGGGCTTGGTTTTGGCGTAGGTGTTGGAGTCGGACTTGGAGAAGGCGAAGGACTTGGTGATGGGGATGGTGTGGAAACTGGCGATGGAGAAGGGGAGGGGGTTGCGCCGTGATCTGATAAAAATGCCTGTCTTCCGGCATAAATTGTGAGACCAAATAAAAGAACAAACGCAAGAATGATAGGTAAAGAAATAATTCCTAGACTATTAATTTTGGGCATCATATTTCATAGTATCAAAATATGAATAAAGGAACCAGTAATATGTTGTCATTCAGAGTGACCTATCTTGGTTTAGGGTTAATGGGTAACGAAGCTCGTATGGTTTAGGGTTATAGGTTTAAGGGTTTTTGTATTTCACCATTTTCCAGACCTATCTTCGATACCAGCTTCCTAACCGTGTAACCATTAACTTCGTTTAATATCAAGATTGCGACGTCGTTTCACTCCTCGCAATGACATCGCTTGGAAGATTCTCAACAGTAAGACAATCCTCAAGTCGATACTCACCAACCCTTGTTCTTTTAAGCTCTTTAACATAACCTCCTGTTTTTAATTCCTCGCCCAATTCCCTCGCTAAAGATCTGATATAAGCTCCGGGTCCGGTGATGACTTTTAATTTTAAAAGAGGGAAGTCATAGCTTAAAATTTTTATATCTTTAATTAAAACCTGTCTTTTCCCTAAATTAACTTTCTCCCCTCTTCTCATTTTTTTATATGCTTCTTCACCACCTAATTTAACAGCAGAATATTGAGGTTGTTTTTGCCAAATTTCTCCAATAAATTTTCCCAATGCCTTAGTCACCTCAGTCTCATTAGGAACCTTAGTCACTTCCCATTTTGTCTTCTCCCCTTCTTCGTCGTCAGTAATACTCTCCTCCCCTAGCTTAACTTCAACTTCGTACTCTTTTTCTTTCTCAAGTTCTAAAAATAATTTTCTGGTTGAATCCCGCCCTATTCCTACTATTAGTACTCCTGATGCAAGTGGATCTAAGGTGCCGGCATGACCAACCTTTTTTATGCCGGTTACTTTTTTGACTTGGGAAATAATGTTGAAAGATGTCGGGCCTTTGGGTTTTAAGATGGGAACAATCATGTTTCTAAAGAGTCGAAGGGGTCGCGAGATACGAAGGAGCCGCAGGTAAAAACATTCGACTCATCCGACTCCTAAGAAACCTTCGACACATTTTATCTTAAAGCTTTATTATTTGTTCCCAGGGGAAATTAGGATTGCCGAAATGCCCGTATGAAGAGGTTTCAAGATAAACTGGTTTTCTTAAATCAAGTCTTTCAATAATTGCTTTAGGTCGGAAGTCAAAATGTTTCTCAACGAATTTAGCATGGGATTTTCCATCCTGATCAACAGCCTCAACCATTAATGGCTCGGCGCGTCCAATTGCATAAGAAACTGAAACTAAAACCTTTTTGGCCATTTTATTGGCAACTAAATTTTTTGCAACAAATCTGCACATGTAAGCCGCAGACCTATCTACTTTCGTGGGATCTTTTCCGGAAAACGCTCCTCCGCCGTGAGGTACTAAACCGCCATAAGTATCAACAATAACTTTTCTTCCTGTAAGTCCGGTATCAGATTCAAATCCACCGATTACAAAATTTCCGGTTGGGTTAACCAAAATTTCAATTCCGGTTGTATTTCCAACGAGAGGTTTAATTAAATGTTTAACTAGATCTGCTTTTATTTCTTTTTGAGTAACTTTTTTATCATGTTGAGTTGAAATCAAAATTGTCCTTATTTTATTTCCCTCCATAGTCACCTGCGCTTTGCCGTCAGGTCCCAACCATTTTAACTTGCCTGATTCTCTTAAATCCTGCAATCCCTTTGTTAACGCATGAACTAAGACCACACCTTTTGGTAAATATTCTTTTGTCTCGTTGGTTGCGTAGCCGTACATTATTCCCTGATCGCCTGCGCCGCCTGTATCAACTCCCATCGCAATATCAGGAGACTGTTGAACAATCCGGGTAATAATTTTTAAAGGCTGTGTGTAGCCTATTTTTTTGTAAATATTTTCAGCCAGCTTTTTAAAATTTACTTTAGCATTGCTTGTTAATTCGCCTCCGACAACCAGAAGCCCGTGACAGCCGAATGATTCAATCGCAACTCTCGATTTTGGATCCTGTCTTAAACACTCATCTAATATTGCATCTGAGATTGCATCGCAGACTTTATCAGGATGTCCGCAAGTCACAGACTCAACAGTGTAAATCTTAGGATTATAAAGCATAAATGTATTTGATGAGATTAATATCTCATAACTGTTTTGTCAACAGTCATTCTTTGGGCTTAACAACATTCTGGGGATTAGAGCTCATAAAAGCTTTGATATTATCAACACTTGTTTGTCTGATGCGATCCATTGCCTCTTTAGTATTGGATGCGTTGTGAGGCGTAACAATCACATTATTCATGGCGATTAATTTTTCATTAATTGTTTGTTGGTCTGATGATTCTGAAGGTTGCACGCTTCCAATTCTTAAACTTTCTTCATTTTCCAAAACATCTAAACCGGCTGCACCAATTATTCCGGTTTCCAGTCCATGCAAAAGTGCTTCAGATTCAACAATCTCACCCCTAGACGTATTTATTAATGTCACTCCCCTTTTGAAAAAGCTAATATTTTTTTGATGAATTAAATGTTTTGTAGTTGGTAAAAAGGGAACATGAAGAGAAACGACATCTGATTTGGACATTAAATCCTCAAGCGTCGTATATGTAAATCCATTTGTCTTTGCTAACTCCTCATTTGGAAAAGCATCAAATGCTAAAACATTCATACCAAATCCTTGTCCGATTTTAATGGCCGATACTCCGATATGTCCGGTTCCGATTATTCCAAGCGTTTTTCCTTCTAAGTCAAATCCGGTCAAACCTTCTCTATTAAATTTTTCGCTGGTTTTAACTGAAATATCTGACTGAATAATTTTTTTAGCAATAGAAAGGATTAAAGCGAAAGCAAATTCTGCAACAGTAACCTCGCCGTATTTAGGTACATTTACAATTGCAATTCCTTTTTCCTCGGCCTTATTTAAATCGATATGATCAAATCCCGTAGACCTGGCTGCTATGATTTTCAAATTGGGGAGAGCGTCAATAACTGATGCGTCAACTTTTGAGTCTGTAAATACAGATAGAACTTCATAATCTCTTTTTAAAGGAAGCCGGTCGGATGTGATTGACTCGGCGAAACAATCTATCTCATTCCCCTGCAGGGCTTGCTCATAAAACCCCTGCTCATCCCCCCGAATATTAAAAAATGCAATTTTCATAAATAAATATGAGAAAGAAGTTTTGCTTCATACCCACACAGAAATCATTATTACACATAAACTGTATTGGGAAAAGATTTTAGTTGAGTTGAATAATTAACGGGTGCTGATTTATCATTATTTTATGGAACAAAAGTTAAAAAATATGTCTTTTTTAAGACAGAATAAATTAAAGTTTTATTGTTTTACTCCGGAAGTGGCATTTGCAACATTTGTGATTGAGTTGATGCTCGCGGGATTTGTTTTATACCGATACGGGCTTAATAAATTCACCAACGTAATCATTTTAATCTTATTTTTCTTAGGTGCTTTCCAATTCGCTGAATTTATGATTTGCGCAGGAGGGGACAGCGTTTTTTGGACCAAAGCCGGAACTATCTCAACGACAATGCTACCGGCATTAGGCTTACATCTTGTTTCATTGTTAACTAAAAAAACACTTTTAGTTCAGGCTGGTTATGCTTTTGCATTTTTATTAATCGGTGCAGTTCTATTTTTAAATCTGCCATTTAATTCAGCATGTACCGGAAAATTTGTGGTCTTAATGTTTGATGATTTATTCAAATTCTCTTTTTATTTCTATTACGCGGTATTTCTTTTAATAGCTTTATGGATGCTGTTAAAGAATTGGAGCAAATCGGTAATCTTTTGGGTGTTTGCTGCATATTTGAGCTTTATAATTCCCGGTCTATTAGTTTATTTTTTTATAGCAGTCACACGGACTGCATTCCCTTCGATAATGTGCGGATTTGCAATCTTCTGTGCATTAATTTTAGCGTTTAAAGTAATGCCTGAAATATCGAAAAAGCACAAGAAAAAATAATTCATACAACTTCTTTTTAGCGCCTGAAATGTTAAAATACTCACTTACGGGGTGTAGTTCATCGGTAGAACGCTCGGCTGGGGGTCGAGAAGTAGGAGGTCCAATTCCTCTCACCCCGACAGGTTTTAGATTCTTCAGTTTAAAGGTTCTAAAATCTTTCTGGTACTGAAGAATTTGATCAAATCTTTGATTTATGCCAACCGCGAAGTGGGAATTTATTCATTCCTCTCACCCCACAAAGATTATTGCCAGCCGAATTTTTTGGGCTTTTGTTCCAGTTCAGCTATCAATTCTTGTGAGGGTCCGGCAAAGGATATCCCTGCTGCTCCAATCACTGGTAAAATATTTTGCCAGGGCGCATTTATTTGCCCGGTTTCAGGATCAAAGGTAGTTTGCGCCATGATGGTGTCCTTGGCAGCCTGATAGTTTATTTTACCTGGAAGCCTAATTTTTTTTACTACACCGGTAGTTTCTAAATCCCTACCCTCTATAAGTTCCTGTTCGATAACAACTGAGCCATTTAATACTTTTGTGCGTAAATAATAATTGTTCTGGCCTGTGACCAGCCAGGTATTTTCTTCCTCAGGCAATTCCTCTATTGAAAACACTTGGTTTGGAAAATCGGGGTCTGAATTCCGATTTCGAAAGTCTTCAAAATTAGGAAGTAACGCTTCAATTTTATTATCCGCAGAATATTTTGGGATAAAGTCGACAACTGGACTTCTAATAAAGGCGCCATTTTTTGAAAAAATAAATCCTTCAGCTGGCAACTCAATCAGAGACAAGGAGCCTGGCCCTTCTTCTGCATAATCTGCGCTGGCCACATGGCCGCCGTCGGGATATTCGAAAGCATTAAATTCAAGAGAAACTTGATAAGAGTGGTCAGGTACATCCTCCTCCTCAGCCCAATTAAAGCTCACCTGTATATTATCATCAGAATTTGGTTCTATTACTACACCAGCTGAATAAACTCTTCTTTCAGCAAGGAGTGAGCCTTTATCCCCAAAGAGAAATTCAAAGTCAAAGGGAAGTGAATCTGTTATATTTCCATGAGGCTTTTCCCTTGTTCTTAAAGCCAGATATCCCTGATCCACATCAACCCTTCTTGATACTTCTTTAGTATCTGGCAGATCGGGAAGTTTCCAGTGGGGAGGTATGGGAGTATTTTTGCTTGGTGTGCCTTCAGCCATAAATTAAAGCTAACATAGAGCAATAAGTACAATCAATAACTAATGATTTTTGATCTATTTTGATCCTCTTGCCAAAGTTTTCCCAAGCAAAAAGGAAGCTATGCTTCATTCCTCTCCCCCTGACTTAGTCAAGTCCATTGTCCAGACACTATGAATCAAAAAATAGTAAGTATAGAATAAAGGGTATGATGAATCAGGTTGTCACAATTGAGGAGTTTCGTAAACTTCTGGCAAATCAATATATTCAAAAAGGGCTAAAACCTCCAATTCAGAATGGAGAAAAGGAAAAGCAATTGTATCAAAACTGGATCCAGGGTGTGAAAAAACTACAAGGAAACTCTTGAATCCGTCAGAAGGACCAAAATCAAATGAACTTCAACAAGCCGCTCGCGAATTCGCCTTAAGGAGTGAGGCTGCAAATGCCCTTGGGCTTAAACCTCAAAGTATCGAATTGGTAAATGCGGTGGAATTTACAGAACCAGAAAAACCCGCAAGATTCTTATATGGTTTTACAGAGGCTGATAAGGAACCATTAAAAGCTGGTTTTTTTAAATTATCACAACCGGAAAATAATTCTCAACTGGAGCGTGAAAGTGCTGCGCTTACCATTGCAAATAGGGTTGGAATACCAACTGTAGGAGTTCTTCATCCTTATCAGGTAACACCTGAAGGAAATGGTCTGTTACATGTAGATAGATTGGATGGTGAGAACGGAACTGTACTGACGAGTCCTGAGTTAATTGCCTCTGCTGATCCGCGTTTGGGGATAAGAGCTGCACTCATGCTTTTGCAAGCCGGCGGGCGAGAAATACCCGCGGATATGGATAGCTCTTTGCTTAAGCGGGGAGACTGGAGAAATGAATCGCCTGAAACCTTTTGGAAGGTGTGGGCGGAACAAAATAATATAGTATTTAGTCCTAAAAATAAGCCGCTTGTTGATAAATTAATAGGTACAGAAAAATTACAGGCAATAGTAGACCAAACACGGGTAGCTATTGAGCCTGAGATCAATGCAAGGACAAACCTTAATACAGAATATTTTGTGCATAATGATGCCTCGCCAGGTAATATGTATTTTAGTGATAAGGGAGATTCTGATCTTCTTCTTGATTTCGAACATGCCGCAGCATCACACAATCTGACTCTTTCTCAGTTAACTGATCTTGGTAATTTTTATGGCAGATTGTGGCCTAATCCCGCGATGCAGCAGCAACTCCTTACTTCCTATTTTGAAAATTCGCCTGATTCACCTGAATATAACTACAAGCTTTTAAAAACTGTAGTCGTTTTTGGAAGTATGTTTTTGTCAAAATATGCAATGGATCCTAATCATCATGAACATCAGATGGCTATTTCTTTACTCTCAAGCCTTGAAGGTAATTTAGCATCACTGGATAATTCATACCAAACTCGTAAAGAGCACAAACCTTAATTAATTTTGATCCATTTTGATCCTCTTGCCAAAGTTTTCCCGAAGGATATAATACTTAATTATGGGCAGGCCTCCAGGATCTACTAAACATTCTTCAGAATCTTTAAATAACAACTCAAACGGCATGGCTATGCCTCCTTCTGATGCTAAAACAGCCGCTATTAACGCGGCAATGGCACAAATCCAAAAACAATACGGAACCGGTTCGATTATGAAGCTTGGTGAAAGAGCCGAGAGAATGACGATTGATGTTATTTCTACAGGATCTTTAGCTTTGGATTTAGCTTTAGGCGTTGGAGGTTTACCGAAAGGAAGAATTATCGAAATCTTCGGACCTGAAGCTTCAGGAAAAACTACGGTTTGTTTGCACTTAATTGCGGAAGCACAAAAAAAAGGCGGAGTGGCTGCATTTATTGATGCAGAACATGCGTTAGATCCGCAAAGAGCACTAAAAATTGGAGTTAACCTGGATGAACTTTTGATTTCTCAACCGGACACAGGAGAGCAGGCTTTAGAAATTGCTGATTCTTTGATCCGCTCCGGTGGAATTGATGTTTTGGTTATTGATTCAGTTGCAGCTTTAGTCCCGAGATCTGAAATCGAGGGAGAAATGGGAGATTCGTCAATGGGAGTTCAGGCCCGCTTAATGTCTCAAGCCTTAAGAAAATTAACAGGTGCAATTTCCAATACAAATACGATTGTTGTTTTTACTAATCAATTAAGACAAAAAATTGGAGTGATGTTTGGTAATCCGGAAACAACAACCGGAGGGCTCGCACTGAAGTTCTATTCTTCAGTCCGTTTGGATGTTAGAAAAATTGAAAATATAAAACAGGGAGATATGGTTGTGGGTTCCAGG
>JAKFWZ010000018.1 GCA_021731695.1 Candidatus Daviesbacteria bacterium
GGAGTAACAGTACAGACTATACTGGGAGCTGTCTGAACATCAGCCACATTTCCTACTGTCACGATTGCGGTCGTACAATTTGCCGACCCATACTGAGCTGTAAAATGATGGTCATTGTTTGCACAATCCCAAGGGCGTTCATCTTTAAAATAATAGTATCCGCTTCCATTCGTAGTTGCGGAACGCGCATCACCTCCGCCATTTTTATTTTTTTGCGTCACAGTAACACCACCAATAGAAGCGCCTGTAGCGGTCACTACTTGACCTTGAAACGGCGGACATCCGTATCCGCAAGACTCACCGAGAGACGGGTCATAGGTTGAGCTTCCCTGATTCTCATCATCAGCTGAAACTTTTCGAACATTAAGATCTGCTAAAAAAATTGTCCGACTACTTATCTTGTATACGGTTTTCTGCTGTTCTAACCACTGATCAAAACTGTTATAACCGGCATCACCAATCCGCTCATTTACCGTACCAAACAGGAAAAGCGCATCTTTATTTACTTTATCCTCCCCGGCTGCAATTCCTGTATAAATGTCGCTTATCTCACCAAGATTTAACTTCCATAACATATCATCAAATTCCTTCCAAAAAGTAATCGTTTTTTTCTTTCCTGTTGCAAAGGCCAGGTAGGCGTTAGGAATATAAATTGGATCTATTTCGGCAAGTGAAGTATCTGCAGCAATTATCTCACCTGCCTGTTTGACGGTAATTTGCTTGGCCACAACTCTAGTGTGTAGCGATTTAATCTTCCCTAGTGCTATTTGCTTGGCCTTGTCATAGCCCATCGGACCAACAAACCCGTTGTTATAAAACCAAATTGCGACGATTTCCCCTTTAATACCGTCCTGTTTGGCCACGACTGCTTTTTTCACTTCATCAACTTTTTTAGTCCTTTCTAGATACTCTAGTTGTGTTAGCTTTACTCCGCTTGGATACGAGGCAATTAAACCTTGTTTTTTGCCGGCTTCTAATACCACGGCATCTTCTTTAATTTTTTCTGTTAACTTATTTTCAATATCAGGAGTCATTGGACTCGGATAAGCTGCCTCTTCGAATTGTAAATAGCTTCCGTAGACCTTTTCATCACCCACTTGAGCTATGACCTTATCTCCCTGACTGCTTAACGGACCGGATCCTCTAAAAAGAAGGAGACCGGCTATTACAAGCACCGCAAACACAATAACAGCCGGGATAATAAATTTTCTTTTCTTAAATCTTGCAATAAGACTTTCCGGAGCTGAGGAGGAAGCCAATGGAGTTATAGGTGCAGAGTTCTCGTTTGTGGATACATTTTGATTTTCCATAGGATATTTTAAACATACAATATTATTATCCTCAGCACAACACGCGTTAGATTTATTTCAGCGTTTTATAGCTTTAATTTTCTTCAATTTCCCCTTCAAATTCAGGGAATTCTAAATTCTTAACTTCAGGCAAAGGCGAATCAATTAAACCAGATAAAGATCCATGAATTGTGAGGGTGCTGCTTTTTAGCCTGTCTATCTCCTTTTCTCTTTGCGCCCAGATTTTTTGCATTGCAGTCTTCTCTTTTTCTAATGTGTTTTGCATAGAAATATAGGTTTCCATCATTGCATCAATTTTCTGGGCAAATTCACTGCTGGTTATATATTGATAAAGTGCTTCTATCTTTTCATTTTTCCCAACCGAGAGTGATTTCATCTGAGACAGCGCAATCAGGCTTTCTCTTAAGACCGCAGCCACCTGCACAAGCGAATCAAAGGCGGTTATATAGACTCCATTTTTTTGACCAAACATTTTTATATCTTTTGGTAAAACTGATGAAACTAAAATAGCAATATCAGCTTTAGCTTCTCTTAAATCTACTTTTAATTTATCAATCCAGCCCTCTTCGAAATTGCGGGTCCTTTTTGTTTCCCAGATTATCTTCCCGCACTCTCTTCCATTTCGGTCTCTGACAGTTTGCATAATATCTGCTCCAAACTTTCCCTTACCAACTTCACTAATATCATCAATTGAAAATTCACGTTTTAAAACTTCTTCAAGTTCCAATTCCAAAACTTCACCCTGAAGTTGCTGAGAGCCTTGAGAGGCTTTTCTTTGTGCCTCTTCAAGCGACCTCTTTAAGCCTTCAATCAGCGAATCTTTTTCTTTTTCTTTTAAATGAAATTTTTCTGTTACTTCCTGTTCGGTTTTTGCCTGAATTATTTTTCTCTCCTCATCAATTTGTCTCTGTTTTTCGAGTTCTAAGTTTTTTTCTTTTTCCTCTAGTTCCGCGGTTTTTTTACGCAATTCAAGCTCAAAAACCCGGGATTTTTCCAGTTCCTGCTTTTGTTTTTCGAATTGCTCTCTTAAAAGACCCAACTCTTTTCCTGATTCCTCACTAATTTTATCTTCAAGCTTTTTCTTTTCTTCAAGATATTTTTTATTAAATTCATCTCTCAGGCTCTTTTCGAGTCTATCTTCAACCTGATGCGACAAAGCTTCATCAATTGATATTTCGTGATTACATTTAGGACAAATAATTTTGGAATCCATAGCCTGCCAATATTAATTCTTTGCCTATTTCTTTTCAACAGAAAGAACCGGAAATGAGTTAAAATTCATTTATGCCTATTATCAAAGTATTAATCTTCTTACTATTTGCAGCCGTTTTCACTTTAGTTATTTTACTTATTGAGCCTCCACAAACCTGGCAGCAGGCATCAATTTTCCAAATCCTCGCTTTCTTTATTCCGCTTATTGTGACAACTACATTATTATTAGACTTCTTTATCAGATATATGCCGCATAGCTTCATTATTGCTTTGGGATTTATTATGGCTTTAGCATTTTATGCCGTCAGAGAACTTAATTTTTTAACCGGAACTCTGGTAATTTTAATCACAGTTTTTGGCTGGAGAGTATTTCCAAAAATGAAATTACCCCGCTTCAGATTGACAGGCAGCTCAAAAATACCTAAACTTCACATGCGTAAACAGGAACAACCAAAACTACGTGGATTAAGGAGATTAAAGTTAAGATCATGACTAAATACTACATAACAACAACACTTCCTTACGTTAATGCTGAACCACATATTGGCTTTGCAATGGAAATTATTCAGGCTGACTTTATTGCCAGGTACCGAAGGCTTTTAGGAGATGAGGTTATTTTTAATACCGGAACAGATGAGCATGGCATAAAAATATTTAACACAGCTAAAGATCAGGGCAAAGAACCTCAGGCTTATGTTGATGAATATGCGTCCAAATTTGACGATTTAAAAAAACACTTAAATTTAACTTATACAAATTTCACCAGAACTTCGGCTCCAGAACAAAAAGAAGCAGCGCAGGAATTCTGGAAAAGATGTTTTGAAAAAGGCGATATATATAAGAAGCTTTATAAAGTTAAATACTGCAATGGTTGTGAACTTGAAAAAACTGACTCCGAATTAGTTGATGGCAAATGCCCTATTCATCCAAATTTAATTATCGAAACCAGGGAAGAAGAAAATTACTTTTTTAAATGGTCAAATTACGAGCAACCTCTTTTAGATTTTTACGAGAAAAATCCTGATTTTGTTTTACCAGATTTTAGATTTAAGGAGATTAAGGAATTCGTAAAAAAAGGCTTGAACGATTTTAGTATTTCTAGGCTAAAATCAAAACTCCCTTGGGGTGTTCCTGTTCCTAATGATCCGGAACAAGTAATGTATGTTTGGTTTGATGCTTTAGTAAATTATATTTCTACAATTGGTTGGCCAAAAGATGAAGCTAAATTTAATGAATGGTGGCCTGGAGTGCAGGTTGCAGGTAAAGATAACCTAAGACAGCAATCTGCAATGTGGCAGGGAATGTTAATGTCAGCGGGACTTCCCAACTCAAAACAAATAATCATTCATGGATTTATTACAAATAACGGCCAAAAGATGAGTAAGTCTTTGGGGAATGTAATTCATCCTTTTGAATTGGTTGAAAAATACGGCACTGAAGGAACCAGATTTTTAATCGCGAAAGAGTTAAATACTTTTGAGGACAGTGATATTACTCCTGAAAGATTACATGAAAGTTATAATGCTTATCTGGCAAATGGTTTAGGCAATTTAGTTTCGCGAGTTGCAAAGCTTTGTGAAAATTCTGGGTTTGAAGCTAAAGAAAAAATTAGTCATTTTGATCCCGAAGTTGAAAAATTAATTTCAGAATTTAAATTTAATGAGGCTCTAAATTGGATCTGGAAAATTATTCAAAGAGCTGATCAAAGAGTTAATGAAACTCAACCCTGGAAATTAGAAGGCACAGAATTGAAAGAAGTTTTAGATGAATTAGTCAGTTTAATTTTAGATGCAGCATATAATCTACAACCATTTCTACCTGAAACTTCTGAAATCATTCTAAGGCAGTTCTCCGGTGAAGTTGTTTCTCAAAAATCCCTATTTCCGAGAATCTAGGCAGAAATTGCTTCATTGCTCTATTGCTACATTACTGAAAAAACAATGTAACAATGAAACAAGTTAACAATGACTTTAATCGATACCCACGCTCACCTTTATTGGGATTCATTTAAACCAGACTTTGATCAGGTAATTCAACGCGCCCTAGATGCAGGCATTACTACTATATTTAATGTAGGTGTTGATGTTGAGAAATCTCGCCAAACTCTTGACCAAATCACTAACAATTTAACAATGAAACAATTTAGCGATTCAATCTCCTTCTACTCCACTATCGGCATTCATCCCCATGAAGCATACAAGTATAGTGGTAAGGAACAAGAAACAAGATACAAGTTACAAAAGGACATGGAAACTCTTGAAGAAATTTATAGATCAAATCCAAAAAAAGTAATCGGTGTTGGAGAATGCGGCTTGGATTTTTTCTTTAAAAACAATTCGGATTTTTATAATCCGAACAATTTATCTGAAGAAGTCTTAAAAGATTTACAAAGAAAACTACTTCAATCGCAAATTGATTTAGCTAAAAAATTAGACTTACCGATAATTTTACATATTAGAGACGACCGATCTTCCGATCCAAACAACAGCGAGTGTTGGAAAGAAGCTTTGGATATGATTTCAGGCTATAAAGGAATTCTCCACTGTTATTCCGGCTTAATTAATACGACTAAACGAATCACGAATAACGAACTAACTAATTTCCTGGTTTCATTCGCCGCCAATATTACCTATCCTAAAAACCAATACTTAAGAGAAGCCGCAGAATTTTTACCTCTTGAGAAAATTTGTCTGGAAACAGATTCACCGTTCTTAGCTCCTCAGTCAAAACGAGGCCAAAGGAATGAGCCTGAAGCAGTTTTGGAATCAGCCAAATTAATAGCTGAAATTAAAGGCGTAAGTCATGGAGAAGTCGCAAATCAAACAACCCAAAACGTTGTGAAGCTGTTTGGCTTGCAAAAATAGCCTATATTCACTACACTCTCAAACTGGTCAATTGAATGAAGGGCGAAAGTTTCATAAGATGAAGATTGACCCTCATATATGCGCATAATTTTAAGTTTATTACTCGGGTTCTTTTCATTCTTTTTTCTAAGCGAGATGTTTAAAAAACTCTTCGGCCGTCCGATACCAAGTTTTATTTCGATTTCAGTGATTATTCTTGGCTTTATTATTGGATTCTGGGGCAAACGATATGTTTTTCCTCCGCTTGATTTACTAGCCAGTTTATTCGTGATTGGCGCAGGGGTGGGAATGCTCTTACATCACCTGCTTTCCATGCGTTATATCATCTCTGAAGAATACGAACTTAAGCTTTACAAAAGACACGAGTCGTTAATTGATCGGCTTTTAGAAATCCTTCCCGGAGCTTTAACATGGACTGCTCTCACCTCACCCTTCTGGCTTTCGCTCACACTACCTTTTGCTGTTGCCTATTTCATTATTGCAGCTGATGTTTACTGGCTTTTTTCTTCACTCCGGGTAGCAATTTTAATTTTTGTGGGCTACAGAAAACTTCAATTTGCCCGCGCCCAGCCCTGGCTTGAAAATCTTAAAAAAGATTTTCCGGCGGAATGGGGAAATTATAATCATCTTTTAGTCTTGCCTACTTATAAAGAATCTATCGAAATTCTAGCTCCTGCATTTGATGCGATCGAGGCTTCAAATTATCCAAAAGATAAAATTTTTATGGCCATTGGCTTTGAAGCCTGGGATGATCCGGACAAAATTAAAGAGACTAAAAAATATTTAGAAAGATTCAGTAAAAAAATCGGCGGAGTTTTTATAACTACTCATGAACTGCAGCCAGGTGAAGTTAGAGGTCCGGGAACAAACAGAAACTGGATGATAAAAAATTCTGTAAAAGAGTTTGAGAAAAAGGGCATAAACGCCAATCAGGTTTTTGTTACAACTTTAGACGCTGATTTTGTGATTGATAAAGAATTTTTATCAGGAGCGCTTCATAAATATCTTTCCACACCTGCTGAGGTTCGGGACAAAAGAACTTATACAGGCTCATTTTTGTATTACAACAACTTCTGGCAGGCACCTGCACCAATGCGGCTCATTGCCGCAGGAACTGCCTTCTGGCAGCTTGCTGAAATGGTGGGATCCGATAAATATCAAAACTTCTCCTCTCTTTCGATTAACTTAAAACCCCTTCTCGAAATCGGCGGCTGGATGCCGGATAAAGTTAATGACGATAGTGGATTTTATTGGAAAGCTTATTTTCACTTTAACGGCGATTATAAAGTTTTGCCTCATTATTTACCAATATCAGCGGATGCCAATCTTGATACGTCACTCTTTAAAACCTTCCAAAATCAATACCAGCAACTAAAGCGTTGGGCTTATGGCGTTGAACATATTCCTTTTGTTTTTAAACAATACTTTAAAAGACATGACATTGATTTCTGGGATAAGACAGATAAATTACTTTTCGTTCTTTGGGCTAATTTAAAATGGGGTTCACTCGCACTTCTTGTTACATTCGCCGGCATTATCATACCCATTATCAACCCTAATTATTCAGAGTCAGTTGTCGCAATCAACTTACCAATAATTTCTTCATATATCTTAACTGTCGCATTCTTAGGTCTTTTCGTTACTGTTTATGTTCAGGAAAAAACCGCACCACCCCGACCTAAAAACTGGAAGCCAATCAAAAAAATCTGGACTTATTTGCAATATCTTTTAGTACCGATTGTTTTGGTAACCATTACAACTGTACCCGCAATTGATGCTCAAACTTCGCTAATGTTCGGCCGTTACCTGGAATTCAGGGTTACGAACAAGGCGAGAAGCAAGTAGGACGTTATAAGGTAACGAGGCTCGTATCGTTTAGGGTCTAAGGGTTTTGGTGTTTTTATCACCATCTTCCAAACCGTTTTACGATACCAGCATCCTAACCGGTATAACCCCTAACCAATTAAAATGACCTACATCAAAGAAATAACCACCTTCTATCATGAACAGGATAGTTTTGTTTTCTGGCCAATTATCAGCTCCGTTTTTTTAATCCTGATTGTCATAACTTTATGGGGAATTTTTTATTTAAGTTTACCTCAGGAAATTCCGATTTTTTATTCCCAATCCTGGGGCGATAATCAATTTGGTCATATCAATCAGTTTTTAATCTTTCCTTCTCTGATGGGCCTTGCGATTTTAGCCAATCTGATAATCAGCTGGCATCTTCACTATTCCCAGGTTTTAATCAAACGACTTTTGGCAGTAGCTACATTTATAATTTGCATGCTCTTTGCCTTAGGCGCTTTTAAAATTATCTTTACTTTTGTTTAAAATGGAACCATTATTTTTAAGCTTTCTTTTATCTTTTTTAATCACACTCGCCGCGACCCCTTTTACAATAAGATTCGCTAAAAAATTTAAGCTTTTGGATGATCCAAAAAAACGCCCGCATCCGGCGCATATTCACTCAAAAGTAATCCCCAGAGCCGGTGGTTTACCGATATTCTTAGGCATTGCTATCTCAACTTTGGTTTTAACACAACTAACAAGTGTCACTTTTGGAATAATTTTAGCTTTAATAATTTTGCTTGTTATCGGCCTTTTAGACGATGCTTTATACGAATTTAAACCCTGGGCCAGACTACTTCTTCAATTTATCCCGGCCATCATTGCAGTTTTATCAGGAATTGGAATTGATTATATTACCAACCCCTTTGGCGGAATTTTAGCATTTAGCGATTTCCAGCTTAATATCTCCGGCATTCAATTTAACCTTTTGGCAGATCTTTTTGCAGTCTTATGGATCGTCTGGATGATGAATATGGTGAATTGGAGCAAAGGCGTTGATGGGCAAATGCCTTCAATAACTTTAATTGCCTTTTTAACAATTGGATTTGTTTCACTTAACTTCCTTCAGTTAGGAGACGAAGCGCAGTACCTCCCGACAATACTGGCTTTTATTTGTGCCGGAGCTTCGTTAGGTTTTTTAATTTTCAATTGGCATCCGGCAAAAATTTTGCCTGGGTTTTCCGGTTCAACGATTTTGGGATTTATGATTGCAGTTTTATCAATTTTTTCAAGCGCAAAACTGGCAATTGCACTTTTAGTCTTGCTTGTCCCGGCAACTGATTTTTTCTACACCTTTTTCAGAAGAATTCTTGAGAAAAAATCTCCTTTAAAAGGAGATCAAAAACATTTGCATCATATTCTGCTCAGGCGCGGATTTAGTGTTCCTCAAATATCCTTGTTGTATGCTTTTACCTGTGTTATTCTGGGCGTGCTGGCGATTAATCTGGAGTCTCAGGGGAAAATTTTTACAATTATCTTAGCTGGTGTTGTAATCTTTGGAACAATTCTCTGGCTTCATCTCATTGCAAAGCGGGAAAATAGTGAGTCTTCCCGCGAAGCAAGAGAGAACGAGGACACTAATCCTCGGAATCTCATCTCAAGTAAAAATCCGGATGAAACTGAATAATTCATTTGCATTTAACCTTTTAAAGGCGCTGCGCCCCAGACAATGGATTAAAAACTTTGCGCTTTTTGCCGGTATTATTTTTTCAGGACAACTCATTAATCCGAACGCTGTTATAACAACATTTCAGGCCTTTCTGCTTTTTTGTGCGGCTTCATCAAGCATTTATCTATTAAATGATGTTTTCGATATCGAACGCGACAGACTTCATCCTTTCAAATCAAAGCGGCCGATTGCCGCCGGCAAACTTTCAGTTAATCTCGTTATTGGCGTAGCTTTAGTTCTAATTTGCGCAGTTTTACCATTTTCGTATGCACTTTCACCCGCTCTATTCCTCGCAATTTTGGCTTATTTAATTTTGCAATTATTTTATAGCGCTTATTTAAAACAAATTATTTTAATCGATGTTATGGCAATTGCCGCCGGTTTTTTACTTAGAATTTATGCCGGAGTCTGGGTAATTGATGCGCATTTAAATGTTTGGTTTTTGCTGACTGTTTTATCATTTGCTCTGTTTTTAGCAATCGGAAAAAGAAGGTCAGAGCTCACGCTTTTGCAGGGTCAAGCTTCAAAACACCGCGAAACGTTACTACATTATCCTGAAAACTTTCTTGATATTTTAACTGCTATGTTTGCTAACTCAACCTGGCTTTCATACGCCTTTTTTGCATTTTTACAGCCGCCAATTTCAGCAAGATACAGAATCTCGCTTTTGTTTGAAAACTTTTCCCTGCCTTTTTCCCAGGCAAAATTTTTAATGGCAACAGTTCCGATTGTTATTTATGGTGTCATGCGTTACCTCTATATCATTTATGAGAAAAAAGAAGGTGAATCACCTGAGCGAGTCTTACTAACAGACAAACCACTTCTTGTCACAGTTATCGTCTGGATAGTCATGGTTATTGGGATTATTTACTACTTAGGAGCATGATCAATTTAAAATTTAAAATGCAAAATTTAAAATTAAGGAATTTTATTTCATAAAAATTATTAGTTTTGCTGCGCAAAACCACACCAATTTTGAATTTTTAAGCGCTTAGCGCGAGCTTTGCTCATTTGACTTCTGGATATACGCTGATGAAACCCAGCCTTCTTTACCGTCCTTTAGCCTAATCCTGACCCAACCAGGAGATTCTTCAAGCATCACTAATTTTTCACCTGGTTTAACTTGCCCAATTTCTTTACTGTTTAAACCAGCATTTTCCCGAACCCGCAAAAAGCCTGTTGGTGTTTTCTTGATTGTGACTTCCTGAGTGGATGCTATCGGGGTTGATTGCATTTTGGTTAAATCGGGCTCAGTTATTGCCAAATCAACAGATAAAACCAGATTTAAATCGTTGATCACTTTAGAGCGGATACTGCGCTTTAAAAAATTCTCTTTGGATAAAATAAATTGATGTTCGCCCTCTTCGATATTCGGAAGAATCAAAGGTGTCACCCCGACAATCTTTCCATCCACCATCACCTCAGCTCCACTGGGAGAGGAAGTTATCGTGACTCCTGATCCCGGTTCAAGACTGATCACCTCGCCCGAAGACTCTTCTTTTGACTTACCAATATCTCTAATGACAATGGTTAAGGTTCCTTCGTTTAATTTCGCATAACCGTTCCAAAGACTTTGTGCTGAATCTGTTGCGACGTCGGGCATTAGGCTTAATTGATAATCCCCGGGCTTTAGACTGTCATCCTGATACGGAGCCGTTCCGACTTCAAGTCCGTTAATTAATACTTTGGCAGGCGAGTTCGATTCTATTCTAATTCCGGCTTTTTCCCCTTTACCAATAAATTCTCTTATATAGCTGGAGGACAGTTGCAAAATTATCGAAATAACACTTAAAAATATTAGGATTATTAAGAGGGATTTGCGCATAAGCTAAGAGACTATCATAACAAATCCAAGCCCTTTGCCAAAAGACTTTTTGATTTTTCTTATATCCTTATGGATCCCCGCTTTCGCGGGGGGCAAGATTTGACTTTAGCCGTCACCTATGATAGTATTGACACTTCTGCCTGGAGGTTCCAGGCTTTTTTAATGGTTAAATTTAAACCATTTTTGTCTTTTTTTGGTTTCCCCGATTTCACGTTCAAAATCAAGCTGGGGGCGCTACTGCTTTGTCTGACTTTGATATCTAACTACCAACCAACAATGGCCTTCCCTCCTGTTAAACAAAATTTAGTTTACGCAGAAGTAACTCAGGAAGCTAAGATTGAAAGTCAAAATCTGGGTGTCACGTTCCAGCTTCCTCATGAAGGATATATAACAACTCCGTATAGCGGTTACCATCCTGGAATTGATCTCTGTACAGGCTTGGGGATGCCTATTAAGCCAATCGCCAAAGGAATTGTTGTAAGTACTGGTTTTAACTTTTTTGGCCTTGGACTTGTTGTAGAAGTAGATCATCAAAATGGATACAGATCTCTTTATGCTCATATGGGGAAAATATATGTCGAGCCCGGTAAAGAAGTCAGCGAAAATTCATTTTTAGGTGAAGTTGGTATGACAGGTAATACTTCTGGTCCGCATACCCATCTTGAAATTTCAAAAGACGGAGCCAAGATTGACCCGAGATTAATCCTGCCGGCAATCAGAAACTATCCAAAAGAAGAAGATTTTATAGTAATAAATTCAGCTACACCATCAGCAGTCATCACGCCTGTTTCAACAACCTCAGCTCAGGCAAAAAGAACACCTGTTGCAACTCCAATCCCGGCAATAGATCCTACGGAAAAAGAAATTTTAGTACCCGTTAAAGAAGAAATAAAACCCGACTTAAAACAAAAAGCTATTGAAAACGTTCTAAATGTTGCGAGTCCTAAACCATCTGCGGCACCTGCTATTCCTCAGGGTGGAAAAATATCTTTAAAAAACTTTACTCTTTTTGGATTTAAATACTGAAAAAATCTCAGGGTATAGGGTAACGAAGCTCGTATGGTATAGCGTTAAGGGTTAGATGATTTTTTACACCTTCCTCCACACCTCCTCACGATACCAGCCTCCTAACCGATCAACCCTTAACTTCTGTCTTCCTCAATAATTTCACCTTCAACCGCCACAACTGGTCCTGAGGATCCGCCATATTTTTCTCTTTCTCTATTTATCAACCGCTCCAAAAGATTTTTAAATTCTATCGGATTATCAATCCTTAAAACTTTAATTTGATCCTTATTGCCCCCTGCAGTATTAATCAAAATATCCCCGTGTTTCATGATAAACCTGTCCAGTATTCCCTGGGAAACTTCAATGTGAGTTATTTTGTCGTATAAAGCAGAAATCAATTTCACCGAAATTAAACCCTTTTTTATGATTATTCTCCGGGTCGTTAATATATAGCGGTTTGCATGATAATGCCAGGTTGCTAAAACTCCAGCCCAAATTCCAGCCAATATCGTTCCTCCCAAAAGACCTATACCGATATTAAATTGAAATAAATATGCCAATCCTGCGCCTAGCGCCATAGCCAATATTCCTGGCCAAATGAAGTACAGGGCAAATTTATTTCTCATATAATATTTGCCAAAACCGGTAGCCAGGACCAACTCTTCATCCTCTGATAAAAAACTTCCGAATGCCTTCTGATCTCTTGGATGGATTTCTTTTGCTTTTGCCGATTTCACAGTTTAATTATAGCTTAGTTAGAAATGTTTACTAAATTTTTATCTTTCCATTTTGGCTTGATGTATTTTTGAGCTATCTCTCTAAATTCTGAATACTCGAATAAATCTCCTTTTGTTGCATTGCAAGGGGGACATGCTAAAACAATATTGTCTAGCGCATATCCTTTAAGGTTATTCTTTCGATCTATTGTGAGTCTATGAAAATTTCCTGTTCCTCGTTTCTTATGAAATTCAGATACTGATAGCATAACTTCTTCAGGTATCCCGCAATAAAAACAGTTTCTTTTTTGTGCCTTATCCCAGTCGATAAATTCTTGTCTCGTAAATTCTAACTTATACTTTCTATACTTAAATGAGGCATAATAACCTCCTGGAGTTTTTCTATATTTTCTAACAGTCTCTAAATATCCCTCCCAATCTCTCTTTCGCCAACTCATCTCATACCCAGTTCCATTTCGACGCCTTTGTCTGGTTTTATGGCATTCTTTACAATCATACCTGTGCCCATCAGGTGCATTATATTGTTTATGAAATTCTGATAAGGATTTGCTTTGTTTACAGGTAATACATTTTTTGAAGGAGGACATTAACCAAATAATACCCGAAGATATTCTAGAAATCAATAAGTTAGTAATCGCCCATACCAGGAGGCATGCCGCCAGATGCTGGAGGTGTAGGAGGCTCTGGTTTATCCGTGATAATCACGTTTGTTGTCATAATCATAATTGCCACAGATGCTGCATTTTGTAATGCTGTTCTTGTTACTTTAACAGGATCAATAACTCCGGCTTTAACTAAATCTTTAACTTCTCCATCCATTACATCAATTCCCATATTTCCTGAAGTTTCCAAAACCTTAACTAAAGAAACCCCTTCGTCTAATCCTGAATTTTGGATTAATTTTCTAAATGGTTTTTCCAAAGCTTTTTGAACCAGAGTAATTCCCAATTGTTCTTCTGCATTTGCTCCCTTTAATTTATCTAAAATCTTCGCGGCTCTTAGTAAGGATACTTCTCCTCCTGGAACAATACCTTCCTCGATTGCAGCTTTCGTGGCCGCAACTGCATCAATCACTCTTTCCTTTTTCTCTTTCATCTCAGTTTCAGTTGCAGCTCCAACGTTTATCACTGCAACTCCGCCCGAAAGCTTTGCCAGTCTTTCCTGAAGTTTTTCTTTATCAAATTCAGAGTCAGACGCTGCAATCTCTTTTCTTAGCGAATTTATTCGCCCATCGATGGCCTTTTTGCTGCCTTTGCCATCAACAACTAATGTATTGTCTTTATTTGAGGTAACCCTGGCCGCACGGCCTAAATCTTCAATTTCCGCTTCATCAAGCTTCTTACCTGTTTCTTCTGAAATCACAGTTCCTCCGGTTAAAATCGCAATATCCTGAAGCATTTCTTTTCTTCTGTCACCAAATCCCGGGGCTGAAACTGCTAAAACATTAAACGCGCCTCTTAATTTATTTAGAACCAAAGTGGTTAACGCTTCACCATCAACCTCTTCGGCAATAATCACCAGAGTTTTTGAAACAGCCACGAATTTTTCTAAAAATGGCATTAAATCTGCCATCGCTGAAATCTTTTTATCAGTAATTAAAATATAAGGATCTTCGAGAGATGCTTCCATTTTATCTGAGTCAGTTACAAAATATGGTGACTGATAACCTTTATCAAATTCCATCCCTTCTTTATAATCAACACTCATTGCCATTGTCTTACCTTCTTCGACTGTAACTACCCCGTCTTTACCTACTTTATCTAAAGCGAGTGAAATCAATTTTCCGATCTCTTCATTTTGAGCAGAAATTGTTGCCACCTGAGTTGTCTCCTCAACTGTGGTTAATTTCTTAGACATTCTACTCAACTCTTCAACCAGAGCTTCAACCGCTTTTTCAATTCCCCTTCTTAAAATCATCGGGTTTGCTCCTGCCTGAATATTTTTTAGGCCTTCTGAAACAATCGCTTGAGCCAAAACTGTAGCGGTTGTTGTTCCGTCTCCGGCAATATCATTTGTTTTAGAAGCTGCTTCTTTTAGAAGTTGAGCTCCCATATTTTCGAAAGGATCTTCTAGGTCAATTTCTTTAGCGACCGTTACCCCATCATGAACAACTTGTGGTGCGCCCCATTTTTTATCGAGTGCAACATTTCGTCCCTTTGGACCGAGCGTTGCAGACACTGCATCAGTTAAGACGTTTATGCCTTTCAATAATTTTTCTCTTGCTTCTGAATCAAATTTTAATATCTTTGCCATATTTTATAAATCTCTTTTTCTAACAAGCGCTCTTGCCTGCATTGTTATAATTCTTGTCCCGTTTACTCTCTCTGCATCAAGCTTCCATTCAGCTCTTTTTTTTTCCACCATCACCATCACTTAGAACCCGGTCATAAACAACAGGACTTATTCTTATCGATGGTCGTTCCTCTGCTCCTATCATTTATTCCTCAATAATTGCCATTAAATCATCAAACTTAACTAATTTATATTCAATGCCATTATTCTTAACCTCATCTCCGCCCCATTTTTTATAAATAACTTTATCCCCGACCTTTACCGGTGCTTTTAAAACGCCTCCGTTATCTAAAACGACATCTTCTGAAACTGCCATAACTGTTCCCTGAGCCGGTTTTTCTTTAGCAGAATCCGGTAAATAAAGACCTGACGCAGTTTTACTTTCGGCTTCCGAAGGAAGGACTAAAAGATATCCTGCGAGAGGACGAATATTTAATTTGTTGTTTTCAGTTTTTATTTTCGGCATATGAATTATTTTTGTCATTCCGTTTAAAAACGGAATCCAGGATTTGTTTCTCTGGCTTGACCAGAGTCTTTCTGGATCCCAGATCAAGTATGGGATGACATGAAGGCAGGATTGAGTGCATTTATACTATAATCTGGCAAACAAAGTCAAGCATTGCCAAAATTATATTCATTTCTATGATTTTTATGGTGCCGCGGAAGATCAAACAATAATCACATGATCATTTGATTATTGTTTTAGTTATGTACTTAACCTTCAGGCTTGGATTATCAGGCTTTGAACAGTTATAATAGCCTCAAATGAAAATCTATTTTGTCAGACACGGTGAAACTTATCACAACGTTAATAACCTCTATTCAAAGCCAGAATATGAATTAACAGAAAATGGGATAAAACAAGCCGAGGTCGCAGGCGGGAGACTCTCCAGTCTTGCAATAGAAGTCCTGGTTGTAAGTCCTTATAAAAGAACTGTTCAAACTGCAGAGGAGATTAATAAAACCTTAAGTAAAGAAATAATCCTTACTGAACTTGCTAAAGAAATAGTCAGACCTTCTGAGATTGCCGGAACACCACTCGATAATCCAAATTCAAGAAGGATTATGGATTTGGTTCACGAAAAAGCCAGTATCGCTGATTTTCATTATTCAGATGAAGAAAATTATTACGACTTAATGATCCGGGCTAAAGAACTTTTGAAATTCTTAGAAGATATGGAAGGAAAATATCAGACAATTGCCGTTATAACTCATGGTGTTTTAATTAAAATGCTTTTAATGGTAACTATTTTAGAAGATGATTTTAAGCCTGAGAATTTTGTAAACGCTTATAAAAACCTAACGCTTTCAAATTCAGGACTAACTGTTTTTGAGAAAAACCAAAAAGGCTGGAAGGTCATAACAGTTAACGATCAATCTCACCTGGGGGACTAATGTCATTCCCGCGCAGGCGGGAATCCAATTATCTGAAATAGTTTAGAGTTAAAAGGGTAACGAAGCTAGTATGGTTTAGAAGTTAGGGTATTGGTGTTTTTATACCATCTTCCATACCCTTCTTCAGTACCAGCTTCCTAACCGTATAACTTTAGACGCTTCTTATATTCCTCAATTATCTTTACTCCCTTATTTTCCGGATGAAAGAACAGCGCACCACTTTCAATCCTTTCTTCACCCGAGGGCTTATTCATTATTTTTAATTGTAGTGATTTTGCCCATTCTTCCAGATTATCCATAAACTGAAAACCCGTATTTTCTTTCCCTTTTACAAGTGAGGTTGTGGTTTTAATGTTAGTTTTCCAGTTTGGAAGATATTCAAAAGCCCACTGGTTTGCGTGTAAAAAATTAAAGTAAACATTATCTCTTTGCCATAAAGGTTGCATCTGTAACACTTCATGTGCGAGATAGATATTTTTGTCTTTTAGGGCTAAATTGCCATTCTCGAGTATTAAATTTATGCATATTTTACCTGCAGCCGATAGTGCTTTTTCACGCCTTTTTCTTCTGACTCCTGCTAACGTAGTTAAAACAATTAAGAAAAAACGGGAAATCCAGATTCTTCTGTTTTCTGTAACGATAAAAAAATCGATATCATCTTTATAGGTGCTCGCCCCCATTGCCAGACTGCCGGAAATTCCAGCCAATTTAACCCAGGGAATTATTTTAAAAATCGCGGCAATAAATTTCGCTTTTCTTAAATGACCTTCTGAGATCTTCTCCTTCCGCTCCCTAATTAAAGAAAGATTACCTTTTCCGCTTAAAAAATAGTGGTCATTTTTTTTAATTAAGATTTTCTTTTTCTCAAGTTTTCTGAGATTTTTTTCAACATCAGTTAGTATTGCCTTTTTTTTATAGAGCCATTTATGCACTTCCCATGCCTTTAAAGGAAAATCAAAAATATCGTAATAAACTATCGTTTTAATAATTACTTTCTCCATATAGTTTGAATCCGGAGAAAGCGATTGAGAATCTTACAAATTTCTCCATTGTGAGGACTATATATACTTCATAATGTATACTTAAAACAAGTATGCATGCCTCATTCAAGGATCTCACTACTCTCGGAATCGGCGGATCAACCGGTCCGTTTATTCAGACAGAATCTGAAGAAGATTTAATTTCAATTATTAAAAAGCTTCCTGCCGGTCAAAGTTTTTTCCTTCTGGGGGGCGGGAGCAATCTGCTCGTTTCGGACGAAGGATATTTTTCAACAGTTATTAAAAACGAAGTAACCGGTTTTACTCAGAATAAAAATATTTTATCAGTTAAAAGCGGTACTCTTCTTTCAGAGTTAGTAGATTTCGCCAATAAAAAAGGTCTTTCCGGTTTACAAAATTTAGCCGGAATCCCCGGAACCGTTGGGGGTGCACTTTTCGGTAATGCCGGAGCATACGGTCAAACAATTTCAGATAATGTTGTTACGGTCCGGGCTTTTGACCCTTATAATTTGAAGGTTCATGAACTTTCAAAAGACGAGTGCCGTTTTGATTATCGCTATAGCGTTTTTAAGAAAAATAAATTTATAGTCTTAGAAGCTTCATTTTCTCTTGCGTCAGCTGATCCTGCAGAACTTAAGAAAATATCAAAAGAGACAATCAAAAAACGCGAAGTTAAGTATCCCCCGGGAATACAATGCCCCGGATCTTTTTTCAAAAATATCCCAAGTCAAAATTTAACAAAAAGTCAGCTAAGCAAAGTTCCAAAAGAATTTATTTTATATAACAAAGTTTCATCAGGTGCACTTTTAGAATCAGTTAACGCCAAAGGAGCCAGAAAAGGAAAAATTTTAATAGCCCCTTATCATGCCAACTTATTTATTAATGAAGGGAAT
>JAKFWZ010000016.1 GCA_021731695.1 Candidatus Daviesbacteria bacterium
AGATTCTGACCAAAAACAATTCTCCTTAACTGTTTCTTGATTTGTGCCTCAGAAGGTATTTGATTTAGTCGATACATAATTTAATTTAACAACTATTTGCCGTTAATTTGTACCAACTGCTTTAGATTACCCAAAAAACAGTATTTGCAAAAAGACTAAAAGTTTACTATCTTATATAAACTCAATGGATATTCCTGAAGGCATTTTTAAGAGTTATGACATCCGCGGGATTTATCCTGACCAGATAAACGAAGAGAACGCAGTCCCTATAACTCGCGCAATTTATGCTTTCTTTAAGCAAAAATTTCCGGATCGTGAATCACTTCAGGTTGTAGTTGGTAGAGATATGAGATCTTCCTCCCCAGGTTTATTCAAAGCAGTTTCCGAAACTTTAGTAGAACTTGGCGCAGAAGTTATTGATCCAGGGCTCGTTTCAACTCCGACTTTTTATTATGCAGTTTTTTCAAAAGGATATGACTGCGGAATTCAGATCACTGCATCGCACAATCCAAAACAATATAACGGCCTGAAGATCGTAGTTAATCTTAAAAACGGGGGACTGATAAAAATCGGAAAACCAACAGGAATGGATGATATTAAAAGACTGGCTGTTGAAAGAGTTGAGGTTGAGCCGATTGGAATCGGTAAAATTACTCAAATTGATAGTGTTGTCGAGGATGAAGTGCAGAATGCTTTAAATCTTACTAATCACCCTAAGCTAAATTCATACAAAGTTGTGGCTGATGCGGCAAATGCTATGGGTGCTTTATATATTGAACATTTATATAAACATATCCCCGGGGAGTTGGTACCCTTATATTTCGAGCTTGACGGAGATTTCCCAAATCATGCAGCAGATCCGCTTGATCCGAAGAATAACGAAGATGTTGAGAAAAAGGTAGTGGAGGAGGGGGCTGATTTAGGTTTGGCGCTTGATGGTGATGGAGATAGAATATTTTTCCTGGATGAGAAGGGGAGAGTGGTGTCCCCTGCAAAAATTACTGCAATTGTTGCCCGCGAACTCCTACGGGAACACAAAGGGGAAAAAATATTATTTGATATTAGATATATTATGACGCCGAAGAGGGTAGTGGAGGAGGAAGGGGGATCGGTCGGAATTACGAAAGTGGGACATGCATATATTACTGAAGAGATGAATAAAGGTGGTGGAATATTTGCAGGGGAATCATCCGCTCATTATTTTTTCAGAGCAACAGGGAACGCAGAGGGGCCTTTATTAGTTTTGCTTCATGTATTAAATGCCATGACTAAGTCAGGTAAAAAACTTTCAGAGCTTGCCGAGGAAGTTACCCGCTCAAGAGAATCAGGGGAAATGAATTTTAGGGTTAAAAATGCCAAAGAAATAATTGCGAAACTTAAGGAATTGCATTCAGATGGAGAGATTTCAGAGATTGACGGAGTTGCAGTTCAATATCCCGACTGGAGATTTTCGTTAAGATCCTCAAACACTGAGCCACTGCTCAGATTAAATGTTGAAGAGGAATTAAACAGTTATCAGGGAAGGCACGAGAAGTTGGTTGAATTGATTAAAGAATACGCGGAATTTGATGAAGAATCCTCAGGGCACTAAAAATGAGCGATTTCAAAGATTTCGATAGAGGCACTGATGGGTGGGAAAATCTTTCGTCCGCAGAGAAAGCTGCTCAATTAGAATCTCAAGCAGTTAAAGAATACCCAGAAGGTTATGTTATTAATGGCCATGCTGATCCTGAGAGGAATGGTTATTTTATGCAACTTGGAGTTAATTATCCCGATGAGATGGCTCATGCGCTAAGAAAATATTTCCTGCCAGTTGACGGGCAACTGGCTGAAGAAGCTTATTAGGATGTGTTTACTGATAGCGGACCTCGGTCTTTGACAGTTAAAGCTTTTACGGATAGCACTGAGGGTTCTCAGCAATACTTTTATACTCAGGGCTATGTGCCAAACGCTTACGATAACTCCTTTGTTTTTAAAATGGGAGATCAAGAATTGATTGTGGTTTATAAAAAGTATTCATCTGAGGATGAGGTTTTTCTAGAGAGGTTAAGATTAAGAGATAATACTTTATCCGAGCCCGTATTTTCTGCAGGCTTAACAGATACTCCAAATCAAGATAATTATGGTCCCTATAAAAATCTAAAAAAATTAAGAGAAAAAGAAAAAATGGACTTAGATGATGGTTATAGTGTTGACTATGACAGGGAAGGAAATATTTTATTTTCAAGAACATTTAAAGCTGCCGAAACAGAAAAACCTAAAACAGTGGAGGTCGCAAAAATTCCGACAACCTTAGATGTTAAAGGTGTATTCGATAAGCTGTTTTCTCAGGAATTAATCAGTAATCCATATAGTGCGCCTTCAAGGGAAGACGACAGTTGGAGAAATAGAAATTTTTCAGAAGTTTCAGGGATAAGATTTACACCCTTGTCTGAGAGTTCGTTGAGAATAGTGCAACAGATGCACAGGGATATTGGTAAAAAATAATTCTTAAGTGTAAAATTCCCCAATGTCTAATTTCAAAATCATTGCTAAAGATGGAACGGCGAGGGCGGGGGTTTTGAAGACTCTTCACGGAGAAATTGAAACTCCTGTTTATATGCCTGTGGGAACACAGGGAACTGTTAAAGCTTTAACGCCAGATGATTTAAAAGAGCTCGGGGCGCAAATTATTCTTGGCAATACATATCATTTAAACCTTCGTCCGACTTCTGAACTTATTAAAAAAATGGGTGGACTGCATAAATTCATGGGTTGGGATGGTCCGATATTAACTGATTCCGGAGGCTTTCAGGCATTTTCTCTAGGGGCGATGATTGAACATGGAATAAAAAAAGTGAGTCAAGTGTCAAGTGTCAGGAGTCAAGAAAAAAATTCTGTCATTCCGCACTTGATGCGGAATCCAGGCGAAGATAAATCTGGATCCCAGATCAAGTCTGGGATGACAAATGTAAAAGTCAGAAAGAGTGGAAAAGTATATGATACTAAAAACAAAACTATCCACAGGCATGTAACTGTAGAGCTTAAGCCTGAGGCTTCTAAAAATGGTTTAGTGAAGATAACAGAGGAGGGAGTGCAATTTAAGTCGCATCTGGATGGGGCAGTGCACATGTTAACTCCGGAGAGGAGCATAGAGATCCAGCTCAACTTAGGAGTGGATATTGTTTTAGTGCTCGATGAATTAATTTCTCCACTCCACTCAAAATCCTATGTCGCACAATCTTTAGAGCGTACACACCGGTGGGAACTCAGAAGTCTTAAATATTATAAGACTAGAGTGAAAAAAAATCGTGAAAACAGGGGAATGATTTTTGGAATACTACAAGGAGTTGATGATAAAACTATCCGTCAGCTGGAAGCCCGCTGGATTGCTAAGCAGGACTTTGATGGGGTTTCAATCGGTGGATCTTTCGGCACCTCTCCTCTTTGGTCAGCCCCTGATTTAATGGATCCCCGCCTTCGCGGGGATGACGTTGAGTGGGCTTCAACAAAATCTATTGAGCAGACAATGGGTTGGATCACTCCCCTTCTCCCTGAATCATGGCCAAGACATGCGCTAGGAATTGGTGAAGTAGTCGATTTTTTTCTTTGTATAGAAAAAGGGGTCGATATGTTTGATTGTGTCTCCCCTACGCGCCGGGCCCGAAACGGATCTTTGTATATTTCGCCAAAAACCGGAGGTAAAATTAAAAACAAATTCGTTTTAAATATAGGAAATGCAGAATTTAGCCTTGATCCAAAACCAATTGATCCTGAGTGTGAATGTTATACCTGTAAAAATTTCACCAGATCTTATTTAAGGCATTTATTTATGGCTAAAGAACTTTTATTCTTCAGATTAGCTTCAATTCATAATCTCTACTTCATGGTTAATTTAGTTAAATCGATAAGGCAGTCGATTATCGATAAAAAGTTTAAGAAGTTAAAAAAGATGTGGTTGGGATAATTCTGCATACCCCTCTCCTTAATCCTCTCCCTTAGGGAGAGGAGATTTACATTAAATAGTTGAATTCCCCTCTCTTTTGAGGAGAGGGTTAGGGTGAGGTGGATGAGCTATTTTTTTCTTCTTTTGACCGTTTTTCTTGTACTTTTGATCGCAAAAGTACCAAAACTCTACTCGCTGGAAAGTCGCCCTAATTTTATTCAGTCGCTAGCCGGGGAGCTTCCCCTTCGGACACAAGGTCCGCTCTTCCCCTGGCAGCTCCTTCATAAAATCTTTACGGTCTTTGTTCCTAAGCTCGTATAAAAATAACAGTGTCATTGCGAGCGAAGCGTCGCAATCTTGATTAAAATGAGAATGTTGACTTAAATTAAGTTTGTGATAGATTAAGCAGATATGACTGAACGTGGTTCTTTTGGTGCTGAGCCAGTAAATATTGATAGAAATAGATTTCCGGCAGATGCAATAGTAGTCATAGATCTGAATGGAACAAGGACTGTTCATAAAATTGCAGATCTGGATCCCACCTCAAAGCCTGTAAGAGTCCATAGAATAAAAAGAACTACAGAACATCAACATGCTTAGGGTTGGATTTATTTTGCAAGCGTAACGCGCGAAAGAAGACGATTTTTCATAAATATGCCTACACAAAAATTAAAAATCGGGTTCATTGGTTTAGGACTCATGGGAAAGCCCATGGCTTTAAATATTCATAAAAAGGGTTTTTCTCTTGCGGTTTACAACCGAACTCCCGCAAGACTTGCTGAATTTAAAAAGCTCGGAATTTATACTTACTCCTCCCCTGCTGAACTATCAAAAAATTGCGACATTGTTATCACCATGGTTACAGCGCCGAAAGATGTTAAAGAAGTAGCTTTAGGAAAAAACGGAATTGCAGAGTCTGGAAACAAAGATCTGATTTATATAGATATGAGTACTATTGGACCTAGTGCTGCAAAAGAAATAGCAAAGGGTTTAAAGAAAAAGGGAATTGAATTTATTGATGCGCCGGTTACTGGTTCAACTGATCGGGCAACTTCTGGCGAACTCGTTATTTTTGCCGGAGGGGATAAACAAAGCTTGCACGGTCATAAAAAAATCTTTGATAAAGTGAAGCCTGTTTTAGAAGCTATGGGAACTGAGATTCACTATATGGGTCCGGTTGGATCAGGTCAGGCGATAAAATTGGTTAACAATTTAATAGGTGGAGAGACGATTGCAGTTTTAGGAGAAGCGTTTATGCTAGGGCTTTCATTAGGACTGACAAAGAAGCAAATATATGACGCACTTAAAAACACTTTCTCTATCTCCCCTAATATGAAAAAGAAAATGCCAATGATTGTGGAAGGGAAGTATGATGTTTCATTTTCCGTTTCAAATATGAGAAAAGATTTAAAACTTGGGTTGACTGAAAAAAGTGCCACCACTTCCCTGCCACTGCTTAAGATTTCAGAAGCTATTTATAAAAAAACAATGGATGGTGGGTTTGCAGAAGAGGATACAGCTGCTATATTTAAAATTATAAGTAGTAAGAAAAATTAAAGTCTCTCTATCTAAAAGTGATCCCAGAAATGGGGTAACTTAGTGCTTGCATTTTCTATAAGATGTATAGTATATTACCCCTTAACCTAAATATTGGGAATCATGGTAGGCATACTACTAGTGAGGTATGCGTACCTTTTTTGGTGTAGTGAGCCAAGCCATCTTTTTTTATGCACGCCGAGCCAACAAAAATTAACAACAGACTTTACTGGGGGAAAAGAACAGCCTCACAAGTCACAAAATTAGATTTAACCCGATTACAGCGGGATTCTTATCAAAAGTTTTTAGATGAGGGTATTGGCACATTACTTAACGAGGTTACCCCTGTTTCAGATTTCACCGGAAAAAATTGGAAATTAGAATTTGGTGAATATTTCTTTGGCAAAACCAGAATGATTCCGGATCTTTGTAAAGTAAAAGGTCTTTCTTACGACGCTCCACTTAAAGTCCGTGTAATGCTCACAAATCTTCAAACAAACGACACATATAAGCAAGAAGCTTTCCTGGGCGACATTCCACAGATGACTGAAAAAGGAACTTTCATCATTAACGGAGTTGAAAGAGTAATAATCAACCAAATAGTGCGCTCACCAGGAGCGTTTTTTTCTGCAACTGATGATCCAATCACCGGCCGCAGATTATATGGTGCAGAAATCAGACCTCAGCACGGTTCATGGCTTGAGTTTGGAGTTTCCCGTTCAGACGTTTTAACTGTCAAAATTGACAGACGCAGAAAATTTGCAGCTACTACCCTACTTCGTGCATTAGGATTCTCAGAAGAAGAAATGAGAACAATGTTTGAAGGTGTTGATAATAACGGAGAACACAGATACATCGAATCAACAATGGCTAAAGATCCCGCAAAAGATCAAAACGAAGCGTTGCTTGAAATCTTCAGAAAAATGAGACCGGGAGATCCGGTAGTACTCGAAACCGCAAAATCATTACTTCAAAACATGTTCTTTAATTCAAGAAGATATAACTTAACCAGAGTCGGAAGATTTAAGATCAATAAAAGATTAGGACTTGAAACTCCAAATTCTCCTGAGAATTGGGTATTAACAAAAGAAGATATCGTCGCAACCTTAAAATACTTAATAGCTTTAGCTAACGGAAAGGGAAAAGTTGATGATATTGATCATCTTGCAAATCGAAGAGTCAGAATGGTTGGCGAATTAGTCGCGCAAAATGCTTTCTGGATCGGACTACAAAGACTTGAAAGAGTTATTAAAGAAAGAATGAGTTTGCTTTCACTTGATCAGGAAATTACAGCTGCGGGTTTAGTTAATGCGCGCCCAGTAATTGCCGCAATAAATGAATTCTTCAGAAGCTCACAGCTTTCTCAGATTTTGGATCAAACTAATCCTCTTTCGGAAATTGATCACTTAAGAAGACTATCTGTTACCGGGACTGGCGGTATTTCAAGAGACAGAGCTTCATTTTCTATCCGGGACATTAACCATTCTCAATATGGAAGAATTGATCCGATCAGATCTCCTGAAGGACCAAACATTGGTTTAGTTACGTATCTTGCGCTTTATGCACGTATTAATGAATACGGATTCTTAGAGACTCCATATAAAAAAGTTGTTAAAGATAGCGGAAAAATGAGGGTTACAGATGATGTTGTATACCTTACAGCTGATGATGAAGAGGATATGTTTATCACTGAGGCTACAGTTGACGTTGACGATAAAGGCATAATTCAGCAAAAAAGAGTTCCGGTAAGAAATTTAGGAAGCTTTTTTGAAACAGAAACAGAAAAAATTAATCTTATCGATATCGCACCTCAACAAATCGTTGGAACTTCAGCTTCATTAATTCCATTTTTAGCACACGATGATGCGAACCGTGCTTTGATGGGTACTCACATGCAGTGTCAGGCAGTTCCGCTTTTGATTCCACAAGCTCCAATTATTGGAACAGGAATGGAAATGATAATCGCAGATACAATGGCAAGAGTTATAAGAGCTCCATTTGACGGAGAAATTACACAAGTTGACGGAGAAAAAATCATGCTTTCCGGAAAAGGACAAAAACAGGAATTTAAAGTTAAAAAATTCGTTAATTCTCCTTCAATGACATGTTATTCACAAAAACCTGCAGTAAAAATGGGACAAAAAATCAAAGAAGGCGATTTGTTGATCGAAGGAACTTCAACTGATGGTGGAGAATTATCACTTGGAACAAATCTTTTAATCGCCTACATGTCTTACGACGGATTGGGTTATGAAGACGCTATCGTTATCTCAGATAGATTAGTTAGAAAAGATGTTTTGTCTTCAATCCATATTGAAGAATATTCAACAGATGTTGTTGAGACAAAATTAGGACCCGACGAGGTTACACCTGATATTCCAAATGTTTCTGAGGAAGCTTTAGGAAACTTAGATGAACATGGAATTGTTAGAATCGGAGCAGAAGTTGCACCAGGAGATATTTTAGTCGGTAAAGTTCAACCAAAAGGTGAAACAGAGCTTACAGCAGAAGAAAGACTCCTACGAGCAATCTTCGGAGAAAAAGCAAAAGAAGTTCGTGACACATCTTTACGTATGCCTCACGGTGAAAAAGGAACTGTTATTGGAATTGAAATACTCTCAAGAGAAGAAGGAGATGATTTAGGAGCAGGAGTACTACAAAGAATTAAAGTTAAGGTGGCACAACTTAGAAAAGTTACAGCCGGAGATAAGCTTGCAGGACGACACGGAAACAAAGGTGTTATTTCAAAAATCGTTGCAGCAGCTGACATGCCTCATTTGGAAGACGGAACACCTGTTGATATTATTATCTCCTCAGTGACAGTACTTTCCCGTATGAACCTGGGACAACTTTTAGAAGCTCACTTAGGTTTAGCTGCTAAAAAATTAGGATTTAAAGTTGCAGCTCCTGTTTTTGAAAAACTTCCTGAGGAAGTTTTGGTTGAGCAATTACAGAAAGCCGGTCTTCCTGTAACTGCAAAATCAAAATTAATAGACGGAAGAACTGGTGAATACTTTAAACAGGATGTTGTAGTTGGAATTGCATACTTCTTAAAACTTATCCATATGGTTGAAGACAAAACTCATGCAAGAAGCACAGGTCCTTACTCACTCGTTACACAACAGCCACTTGGTGGAAAGGCACAAATGGGAGGACAAAGACTTGGAGAGATGGAAGTTTGGGCACTCGAAGCTTATGGTGCTGCAAATATCCTTCAGGAAATGTTAACCTTGAAATCCGATGATGTCGTTGGACGTGCGAAGGCATTTGAGGCTATAATTAAGGGCACCGAAATTCCACAGGCATTAATCCCGGAATCATTCAAAGTTTTAGTCAAAGAACTTCAAAGCTTGGGCATTGAAGTGATCCCACAAGGAGTAAGAGAATTAGCTGAAGAAGAAGTCAAGGAAGAGACTGCGGGTGAACTTAAAGCTTTGGATGACGCAAAAGCTGCTTTAGGAGTAGGCGAAGTCGGGGTTGAAAGCGAGCTTGAATCTGAATCCGGTCCGATGGAAGTATTAAATTCTGAAGGTGAAAATGTTACAGCTGCTCCTGCAGAAGAAGCTGAAGCAGCAGACATAGCTGAAGTTGAAATAGATGTTGAGCCTGATTTAGATGCAGAAGCAGATTTAGCAGCCAAAGAAATGGAAGCTAAAGGAGGAGAGGAAGAAGATGAATAATTTATTAGATTTTGATCAACTAAAAGTAGCTATTGCCGGTTCTGATGTAATTCGAAGCTGGTCTTTTGGTGAAGTTACAAGACCAGAAACAATTAACTACAGAACACTTAAAGCTGAAAAAGACGGACTTTTCGCAGAAAACATCTTTGGACCAACAAAAGATTGGGAATGTTACTGCGGAAAATATAAAAGAATCCGTTACCGCGGCGTAATCTGCGATAAGTGCGGAGTCGAAGTTACACAATCAAAAGTCCGAAGAGAAAGAATGGGTCATATTACTTTGGCTTCACCTGTGGCTCACATCTGGTTTGTAAAAGGCGCACCTTCAAAACTTTCATTGATTTTGGATCTTACAATGAAAAATCTTGAAGCTGTTATTTACTTTGCTTCATATCTCGTTACAGACATTAATCCTGATAAAAAAGCTGCAGCTCTCGAAAAATTAACAAAACAACTTGAAGAAAAACAAGAAGATAGTAAAAAAGCACTAGAAGCTGTAATTAAAGAATCAGAAGACGCAACTCAGGTTGAACTTAAAGAACTTAAGAAAAAAATCGGCAACGATGAAAAATTCGAACTTCAGGGAGCTGAAATGCAAATTGAAGCCAGAAGAAAAATTGCACAGCTTAGAGAACAAAATCAGGTAGAACTCGCTCAGCTTGAGGAAATTTATAAAGCAGTTTCTGATATTGCCAAAAATATTAATCCATTAAAACTTCTTTCTGAAGATGAATATTTCAAACTTGATGAATATGGAGTATCAGACTTCCTTGAAGTTAAAATGGGGGCAGAAGCTTTACTTGAGGTTCTGGGTAAAGTCGATATGGATAAGCTTGCATCTGAGCTTAGAGTTGAAGTTGCTAAATCTTCAGGACAAAGACATATTAAAGCTACAAAAAGATTAAGACTCGTTGAAGGAATGAGAAATTCAACAATTTCTCCAGCTTCTATGATTTTGACAATATTACCTGTTCTCCCACCAGACCTCAGACCTATGGTTCAGCTTCCCGGAGGAAGATTTGCAACCTCAGATTTGAACGATTTATACAGAAGAGTTATCAACCGAAACAATCGTTTGAAGAGACTTATTGATCTTGGTGCACCTGAAATTATCTTAAGAAATGAAAAGAGGATGTTACAGGAAGCAGTTGATTCATTAATTGATTCATCTTCAAGAACAACCAGAAGAGCTGGAACTCACCAATTAAGATCACTTTCTGAGATGTTAAGAGGAAAACAGGGAAGATTTAGGCAGAACTTGCTTGGAAAACGTGTTGATTACTCAGGACGTTCAGTTATTATCGTAGGCCCTAAATTAAAACTTTCTCAGGTTGGTTTGCCTAAAGAAATGGCACTCGAAATGTTTAAACCATTCGTACTTCGTGAGATTATCTCAAGAGGGCTTGCTTCAAACGTAAAAGGCGCAAAAAACGTTCTTGAATTCAGACCACCGGAAGTTTGGGATATTTTGGAAGAAGTTATCAAAGATCATCCGGTTATGATTAACCGTGCACCTACTTTGCACAGATTAGGCATTCAGGCATTCTTCCCAATCTTAATTGACGGAAATGCAATTCAAATCCACCCATGTATTTGTGCCGGATTTAATGCTGACTTTGACGGAGACCAAATGGCTGTTCACGTACCTTTGAGTGAAAAAGCCAAAGAAGAAGCCAGAACTTTGATGATGGCTAAAGAAAATATCTTAAGACCGGCAAATTCAAGCCCAATCAACGTTCCAAACCGGGAAATGGCTTTGGGTTCATTCTTTGTTACCTCGATCGATAAAAAAATTGAACCAACTGAAAAAGTTTATTCAACAGAAGAAGCGCAGTTTGCATATCAAACCGGTAACTTAGATCTTAGAGCTCCAATTAAAGCTAAAATAGGGGACGCAATTATTGAAACTTCTGTTGGAAGAATTATTTTTAATACCTTCCTTCCTGAATCACTCCGATTTGTAAATGAAACTATCAATGCTTCCGGAATTTCAAGAATTATCATGATTGCATTTAAAGCCTTCTCTAAAGATGAAGTTGCAAAACTTATCGATGATATCAAAGAGTTTGGATTCTGGGGAGCTACAATCTCAGGTCTTTCAGTTGGAATTTTTGATAACAAAATTATTCCTGAAAAAGCTTCCTTAATTGCTCAGGGAGATAAAGAAATTGCTGAAATTGAAGGCAATCTTAAGAAAGAAATTATTACTCAGGAAGAGAAAAGAGCTTTGGCGCAAGAAGTTTGGACCAGAATCGGAGACGAAATAGTTAGAAAAACATTTGCAGCAATTGATTCTGATTCACCAATTCACGTTATTATGCAATCAGGAGGAGCTCGTGCAACAACAGCTCAAATCGCACAGGTTTCCGGAATGAGAGGATTCTCAGTTGATCCGACAGGAAAGATCGTGGAATTGCCTACAAAATCTAACTATCGTGAGGGATTAGGTGTGTTCGAATACTTCACTTCATGTAGAGGAGCGAGAAAAGGTGTTGCAGACCGTGCTATTAGAACTGCAGACGCGGGTTATTTAACCAGAAGACTTGTTGATGTATCTCATGACATGATTGTCAGAATTGAAAATTGCGGAACTAAAAATGGATTCCCTCTTGAAATAGATCCGAATAGCATGGCTTCGACAACTAATCGCTTCCTCGGAAGAAGACTGCTTGAAAAAGTTGTTGATCCTAAAACCAAAAAACAGATTCTTGCAGAAGACACTTATATCGAAGAACCGGAAGTTGAAGTTCTTTTCAAGAGCGGAGTAACTGAAGTTCTTGTTCGTGCTCCATTAACTTGTGAAGCTAAATACGGAATTTGCGCAGCATGTTACGGACTCGATTTATCTTCAAGAAAACCAGTCGGACTTGGAACACCGGTTGGAGTTGTTGCAGCTCAGGCTATTGGAGAGCCTGGAACTCAGCTAACAATGCGTACTTTCCACTCCGGAGGTGTTGTTGGTATCGATATTACTCAGGGTTTGCCTCGTGTTGAAGAGCTTTTCGAAGCCAGAACACCAAAATCAACCAGTCCGATTTCTGAAATTGCAGGAAAAGTTACAATTTCAAATACAGAAACAGGACGAGTAATCAGAGTCAGAACAACCACAAAACCTCATGAAGAAAGAGAATATGTTGTGCCAGTTACAGCTGAACTTTTAGTTGAAGATGGTCAGTTAATTTCTGCAGGAACTGCTCTCGCATCAGGACATTTGGATATTAAAGAAGTACTTAGAGTTAAGGGTCTGAGAGCTGCACAAAAATACATCGTAGACGCAGCAAAAGAAGTTTATGAGTCACAGGGTGTACATATTAATGAAAAACATTTTGAGGTTATCGTTCGAAAGATGTCTGATAAGGTTAGAATCGAATCTCAGGGAGACACAGTTTTACTTCCTGGTGAAGTTGTAAACAAAACCAGATTTGAAGATGAAAACACCAGAGTTTTGGCTGCAGGTGGAGAACCTTCAACAGCCGGAGTTATTGTTTTGGGTATTACCAGAGCTTCACTTCAAACTGAAAGCTTCCTGTCAGCTGCTTCATTCGTTGAAACAACAACGGTTCTTTCTGAGGCTGCAGCTTCAGGTAAGGTCGACAAGTTGATTGGACTTAAAGAAAACGTTATTATTGGCCGGTTGATTCCAACAAGTCCTGAACGAGCGGCTATGGAGCCGTCTTGACTAAGACTTGCGTAAATGTTATTATTTGCGCACGATAACGATTCTGAGAGCGTAGCTCGGGGAACGATTATTGGCCGGTTGATTCCAACAAGTCCTGAACGAGCTGCTATGGAACCATCCTAAACTGGCTCGCCTATGGCGAAGTTAGAGTAATCGCCTAAGGGTGATGAAGATTTATTTTATTACTTCTGTAATTCTTTAGATTTTCAATCCCGTAAGCAAACGCATAAATTATGCCTACAATAAATCAATTAGTACGAAAAGGTCGAAAGACAACAGCTAAGAAAATCAAAGCAACAGCTTTGAGACGTTCATATAACGCAAAAGACCGCGTATATGTGTCTAACTTTAATCCTCAAAAGAGGGGAGTTGTTACTTTGGTTAGAACTATGACTCCTAAAAAACCTAATTCAGCTCTTCGAAAAGTAGCTAGGGTCCGACTTTCGAACAGAACTGAAGTTACAGCTTACATCATGGGAGAAGGTCATGATTTAGCAGAGCACGGAATTGTTTTAGTTCGTGGTGGTAGAGTTAAGGATTTGCCAGGAGTTAAATATCATCTCGTTCGTGGTAAATTCGATTTATCAGGTGTTGCCAAGAGACAATCTTCACGAAGTAAGTATGGTCAAAAGAAAGGTGGAGGAGCTAAAACAGCAGCCGCATAAGCAGCTATGAGTTATGAGATTATCTCATAACTACAAGCGCAGCGTACTCATAACACATAACTAAACATATGAGATCAGGTAAAGCACCAAGAAGAATAATCAATGCAGATCCAATTTACGGATCAAAAGTTGTAACAAAAATCATCAACAGAATCATGCGTGATGGTAAAAAATCTATCGCGCAATCGTTGGTTTATAAAGCAATGGAAGAAATTGAAAAAACAGGTAAAAAACCAATGGTAGTTTTGGAAACTGCTTTAATGACTGTTTCTCCGAGAATGGAAGTTCGCCCAAGAAGGGTTGGAGGAGCTTCGTATCAGGTTCCGACTGAAGTTAGAGGCGAAAGAAAAGAATCTCTCGCAATCAGATGGCTTATTGCCGGTGCGAGGGCTAAGGGGAATAAAGAGTACCACGGTTTTCACTTAAAACTTGCACAAGAATTAATGGATGCAGCTGAAGGTAAAGGATACGCCGCAAAGAAGAAAGAAGATATGTTGCGCATGGCCGAGGCCAACAAGGCCTTTAGTCACTTTAGGTGGTAGGCGCTGCGGATCTAGTTTGACCCCGTTTCATTTTTGCATTTTGTTTGGTATATATTATCTATGGTTCCAAAAAAGAAGACTCCAATTGAAGAATTAAGCGATCAATTAGTTGAGATAAAGGTGTTGGAAAGTCTTCCTAAAGCGTCTACTTCTCAAGGGTTTGATTCAGCTAAATTCAAAGAACTTGCCCAGAAGGTGAGGGATTCGATTAAAAGTGAAGATCTACTACGACTTGAAGCAAGTATCTAAACTGAAAGATTCCTTTGTATTTTTTGATACAAATACTTTTATTGGTGCCTTCATATATCCTGATTTATTTAATCAACTTTTTAACGATTTAAAGAAAGAGGGCTGTGCTTTTCTTACTATTTCATCTGTTGCGTTTGAATTTACGCGAGGCACTAGAACTATTGAGGAATTTAATGACAAAGCCGAATTTTTAAAAACCTTAGCATCAACTTATCCTATTGAGAAAGATAATTATAAATTTAAGGAGCTAACGATTATTCTTCAAAAAGTAAAAGGCGAGATCTCATACACAGATTTCCTCCTAATAGCCTGTCTCCATAAGTTTGTAGCAAATTCATATCTCTTAAGCTCTAACCATAAAGATTGCCCAACTGAATTATTAGATCGTGAATGTGTGATTACGGTTGATACTGAAAAAGATCTTAAAAATTATGGTTTATACAAATTTTCAGAACATAAATTTAATAGAATAGCTGAGAATATTCTTAAAGCCAAAATATAACTAACTTTTTTTGTTAACATTACCCAATGGATTCAATAATTTTTGCACTTCTCGCATTTTTTGGATGGGGGTTTGGAGATTTTTTTGCCACAACAACTTCAAGAAAAATTAATTCATATTCCGCAACTTTTTGGAATTATGTTTATAGCTCAATCTTTTTAAGTTTATTTATCCCCTTCACATATAAAAGTCTGGAAAGCTTAACTTTAGGAGTTTTTCTGTTTAATCTATTATTGGGCTTAATTTTTGTTGTATCGATTATTTGCTTTCGGGAAGCTTTAAGCAGAGGAAGTTCTCCGGTAGTGGTTGCAATTGTTAATTCTTATGCTGTTATAACGACTCTTTTGTCTGTGGCGATCTTTCAGGAAAAGTTAACCTCTTTGCAATGGATTTGTATCGCGCTGGTTTTTACTGGTCTGTTATTTGCGGTTTTAGACTATGAAAAACTTTTAGAAGGCAAAATTCACTTTGGTAAAGGAGTGTTTCTGGCTTTTATTACATCTATTTTTTGGGGAATTGGTTTTGCTTTGATTAAAATCCCGGTTAAAGAAGTTGGCTGGTTCTGGCCGGTATATTTTGCATTTATATTCTTTGTGCCGGTTATTTATCTGTGGATAAAATTCAAAAGGATAACTCTACACAGACCAAATCATAATCAGGTAATGCCACATCTGCTGGCAGGAGTAATCCTGGCAAGATTAGCAGATTTAAGTTATAGCGCCGGAATTTCAAAAGGGTATACATCAATAGTAGCTTCAATAGCCGGTTCAAATCCAATATTTTTCCTGATTTTATCCGCGATTTTTCTGAAGGATCCGGTAACTAAACATAAATTGATCGGAATAATAATCACCTTAACAGGTGTGATTTTGCTTTCGTTTTTAAGTGTTTAGAATACGGATTTTTGACTTTAAATTAATCTCCTGATAATATTCCCGACGCATATGGCTAGAGCAAAAGAATTTGAATATTTAAAAAAACAACATGAATCAACTGCTTGGGGAAGGTTTACTTTAACTGCAAATGGCGACAGGATTTTAGAAGGATTAGTTAAGGGTGGAAAAACTGGCAATAATTTAGCTTATGGCGATAAATATTACAAAAGATTTGTATTTGGAGGTAAGCCTGCGATATATGTTTTGTTATATGGAATCAATGATGGGAATTTAGGTTCTGAAGCAATTGATCCGCCTGAGCATTCTGTCTTTCCAACAAATAACCTTGATGATAGGGGTGTAAGACAGGGAATAGTAGGCGGACCTGGAAGGAACAGGTTTAAACCCAAATTTTAATTTGTTTTTATTAATTTAAATCCTCTTGTTTTAACTGTCACAATTTCAAATTTTCCTTCTTCTTTCATCTTTTTTCGCAGGCGGGCAACTAGTCTATCAATAGCCCAATCGGTGACTCCGAGCGCTTCCTCTTCGGGCCAGACAGCCTCAATAATATCTTCTCTTTCGCAAACCTGATCTATTCTATTTTTTAGATAAGAAAATAATAAATGCTCTTTTTTAGAGAGTTCTAATTTTCCGTTATTCCCCTCCCCTTTTATGTTTTTATTGTTCAATAATGTTTCAAAAACCGGACTGAAAATTTTAAATCCTTCATTAGCTGGCGATATGAAACCTGAATCAATTAAATACTTAGCTTCATTTATTTCTTTTTCTGTTAACTTTTGTTTTGATGAGACTTTATGCAAAAGTTCCTGCTCGAGGGAGGTTAATCCGTCTAAAAGTTCTTCTGTCTGAAGTCTGATGCGTTCGTCGTTTAATAAAAGATCTTCAATTTCTTCAGGTTCAATTGTCTTGCCTTCAAGCTCATTTAAGATGATTAACGCGAGTTGAAGATATTGAACATAGCCGCCAGTCAGCTTCAGGAGTTCATTTTCGGCTTCGGTTGAGATTCTAAGACCGAATCTTTTAATATAAGCCCCGGATATGATTTTTAAGTCTTCAGGTTTTGCAGGTTTTAAGAATATTTCAAACTCAGCAAGCGATAAAGAAGTATGAGAAAAAACTTTCGGAGAAACTGAATTTAAACCTCTTGAAGTAGTAAAAACAAAAGAAACTTTATTGTGAGTTGAGCTTTTAAACCCCTCTAGATTAGCAAAAAATTCAGCTGATGCCGCTTCAGTTATTCTGTCAAAGCGGATAAAGAAGATTGTCGGATAAACGTCTTCAGCGATTATTTTATTCAAAGCCATTTTAATATTCTCGATTAGCATAAAACTGTCTTTTGACTGAATACCATCTAAAAATAATTTCTCAATGCTTTTTATGGTTTTGGGATTGAATCCGGTATTCTCAGCCGAATCTAAAACTCTTTTTAAAGTTAAAATCCAAAATGAAGGTAAAGTTCGCTCTGTCAGATCATTTAAATCAACTGCTATAAAAAGATGTTTCTTGTCCCCTAAAATTTTCGAAGTCAGTTTTTTATGATAAAGAAAAAATCTTAGAAAATTAGAAATGCCTACTCTACGCATTCCAGCGAAAACTACTGATTGGCGCTTATTAATTTTACTTATTAACTCATCAGTAAGGTCTTGTCGGAAAGACTCCGGATAAGTTTGTTCTATTACTTCAAATTCCATTTTGGCAATTCTAAATCTTAGTTGACTTTTAATCAATTCCTTTTTAATATAAAGTCATAAATTAACCCCCAGATTAAAAAGGAAGGGGGTTTTCTGTTTTATATGGACAATAAACTGAAGCAAGAAAAGAGATCTCTTTTCCTTGAAACGCAATACTATGGATAAAATGAAACAAGAAAAAGTGAAGATGTGGCAGGAGAAGCTCACGGCTCTGGAAAAAGAATATGAGTCATTGATGGAGCAAAGAGAAGATGCAGCATCGATGGGGGATTTGCATGAAAATGCCGCTTATCAAATGTTAACTGAACAGGTAGAAGTCGTTTCTGTGAGGATTGGTGAGACTAAAAAGATTATTAAAGATCTGACAGGTAGCTCTTCGGAGTGAATTTGTAATTCGGTTATCCGTTTTCGGATTTCTGTTTTCGGATTTGCGTTATTCAGTTTTCTGTTTTTCAGTCCGAATAGCTGAAACCTGATCAACCAGTAGCCGATAACTGACAACAGAGAACCTATTGGGTAATATTAACGAGTTGGTACAAGATGCAATGTGATTAGCAAGTAGTAGTGGGGATTTTCGAACATTTCAGGATGTGAAAATCTGAAGCAGAATTCACTCACTACACCAGGCAACTTGTCACTGG
>JAKFWZ010000092.1 GCA_021731695.1 Candidatus Daviesbacteria bacterium
CAATAGCCCTTGACCCATATAATCCGTTACTCAGACTTAACGTTGGCGGCGCCAACGTTAAGTCTGAGTAACGGATTATATGGGTCAAGGGCTATTGCTCTTCCGTAACCATCAAGAGAGAACTGTAAAGCACTTTCTGCAACTCCGGTGATTTGTCTATAAATTGAAGCTAATATTTCCCAATTTTGAGCACTTCTGGGAGATATAGTTACAGCAGCTCTCGATTCATTAATTGATTGAGAAAGGAATTGTTGAATATTTTGTTTATCCTGATCAGTTAAAGATCCGCCCGGACTTGCTTCGTTAGGAGCTTTTGCTGTGGCAATAGCGTTCGCTATTAAGAAATTTGTTTGAGCCATATCAGTACGATACAAATCAATATAAGGATTTGTATTTCTTGCCTTAGCAAGATACTCATAAGCCTGAAGTCCCTTTTCATTTTGTGAAATAGCATTAAGCCCAAGTCTGTGGTTTACATCAGCTAAGATGATTGTATATGCCTGCCATGAACCAACTAAAACCATAATTACGATCGGGATAAATAAAATAATTGGTAAAATGTCACCGGTTACGAGATTGTTTAGCTGGGAATCAGAGCTGCCGATTTTTGCCGTTTTAATTCCAAGGGTGAATTCTTCAACCTTGCCTTCAGATTTTTTGATTGCGAAAAGAGCAGCGGTGATCAAAATTGAAGCGACCATCGTTACAGGTGTTGAGACATGGACTGCGAGCAGAGCAATGATTACAAATATGGATAGTCCCAGTCCGAATACAAAACTGTCTTCACTTTTTATTACTTTAGCTCCGACTTTAAATAACATTAAAACTGCAAAAACAAATGCCAGGAAGCCGAGTACTCCCAGCGTTGTCAGAATCTGGAAGAACTCGTTATAGCCACTATCAAATCTGAGATTCCAGAGCGGGGTCATATTAATTGTAGCTGGTTTGTACTGAGTAAAATTAAACAAAAATGTAGACGGTCCTGAACCAAACGCTGGCCTATCTCTAAAAGATGAAATTGCTACCTTCCATGAATCAGTTGGGGAAAGTTGAAGTTCCTGAAAATCTTTTATATAAGCACCTCTTTTAGCCTGAAGCGGATTGTTTTTAGCAGGAATAAATCCTAACCCAAAAATTAATAGAGCAACCAATATAGGTGCAACCAAAAATGGCAGGCTTTCTTTAAGATATTTTTTATCTGTCAAAAGTATGATGATAGTAACAATCACCAAAGCAATTAACATAGAAGTCAGATTTCCAAGAAGCACGATAACCAAACCAAAAATAATTGAAGCTATTAGAGATAAAGGAATTCCAAGAATTTTTGATGGCCTTAATATGTGAACAAAAATAATGGGTAAAAGCATTAAACATAGAGCAACTGCAGAAAAAGCTGCACCAGCAGGATTAAAGATCATGTTCTTAGCGAAACCAAGCGGCAGGTAAGCTCCTGAGTAAGAAAGCAGCGCAACTACGGAATTTAAAACAGATGAAGCGATTAGCGTAAAAACAATAATTCTTGCCTGTATTAAGCTTTTAATATTTGAAACTGCGACAAAGTAAAGTAAAATATAGGTGATCCATGCGATCGCGGAGCCGTGAACTCGGGGGAAGTTCCCAAATATAGATACATATTTTGTATCAGAAGTAGCTGTAGAAATTAAAACAGTTAAAGCCAAAAGTAAAAGCGGAATGTCAAGCGGGGTTCTTGTGATAATAACTTTGCCTTTTAAAACCCAGGAAAATGACCAGAGCAAAGCCAAAATCATAGTCGAAATGGCCAGAAAAGCGATTTTTGGGATTTCAAAAAACTCGGTTGTAAACGAGGTGAAGAGAAGGGGAATCAAAGCTGCAGTCAAAACGATAATCCCGAAAGTGATCTTTTCAACTATGGCAGTTAAATTTGCTCGCATTTTAGACCTAATTAATGTAAAGGTATTTATTAGTCTTGTCAACATTCATCTATATGTATAATTAATATATATTTTGATCACGTAAAATATCTATAAAGTATACTTTGATAATATTGCTCTTATTAACTAAAAGCACCAATTTGCAACTAATATTCAAATTCATTTTTCTGATTTCCTATAGGCAAATCTTCTCTTAAATAAATTTTCTGTAAATCCGCCTTCTTTTACAAATTTTTCTTCTAAAGCCTGAAGCTGTCTATCTAGTAAATAGTTAGCCTGGTGAATTAAACAAATAACTGTGTTCGCGAACTCTTCCGGAGTTCGCGTATAGGTCTCATAGGTCTTATAGGACCTATTGGACGTATAGCCGAGTTTTCTTACAATGATTGCTTTCGGATCATCCTTCTCCCAAAGCTTTAAATTATTCTGCCTTAAGTAATCTAAAAAGTCATTTAATAATTCTTCTAAACTTGCCCGCGCAACTCCTACCAGCTTAATCTCGGTTTTATCTGAAGTAGAAGAAGCTTGCGAGCCCTCTGCTATGTTTTGTCTCCCCGAGCGGGCAGCCTGATCCATCTGGTCTTTAGTCCTTGAGCCTTTAGGAATAAACCGGCTTGTAAATTGGACAGTTAAATCATAGATTATAGTTGTAGTTTGAAAGGACAAGAGATTTCTATAGCCCCCGTGGGGTTTCGTTTTATATGTCATATTAGACGCATTGGACTTATAGGTCATAGTATTAAGGGCTTCCTGTAACTGGACCTCTTCTGACTGCTCCTTCATTCATTACTGTTTGGACCTGTTTTGCAGTTAAAGCATAGTTAAAAATTTTTGCGTCATCAATTTGTCCATTAAAGTCATATTGAGTTCCGCTGGCACCACCATTTCCAATTGTTATATTGTCATTATTTGCAACTGAACTACTATTTTGGTCATTGGCTGAGTTGACTAATCTTCCATCAACATAAAGATATAAAGTATCATTAGGTACATCTCTTACACCTACCATATGATGCCAATTTCCATCATTTAGTGCGGTTGAGCCACAGGCTTCAGAAAAACCACCGGCAACGTTAGATACATTAAAGCATCCCCGTTCACTTACATTTAAATGAAGATTATAGGGCCAGGCACCTGTGGCATCATCCTTAGTAATAATAGTATGAAGGGTTGCAGTATTAGCTGTAGTTTTAAACCAGCCGGCAACTGAATAAGAATCAGTAGTTGAACCTAAATCTGTAAAGCTTGTTTCAGTGACAGTAACAACATCATCTGTCCCGTCAAAATTTAATGAATAATTTCTTTTACCGGTTCGGCCGTTGTACCAGGCACCGGTTCCGTCTGTGGGAGTGGAGCAGGTTCCGGCTGTTGTTTGAGTTCCCGAGGCCCCAATGGTTATTGTGCCTGTATTTCCATTTGATCCCGTCCCGGCTGCGTTAACGGATGCATCATTTGCCACCGTTCCCTGGCATTCATCCAGTTTCCAGTAAGCTACGGTATCGCCCTGATTATAATCCCAGGCAACCTGAGCAGCGGTTCTGCCGTAATTAAAAATTCTAACCTGGTCTATGAGACCGGGGAAAGGATTCCCTGAAGTCCTTTTGCCGATGAAAAGATTGGCTGTATTTGCACCATATGCCGCTGTTTCTGTTTCAGTACCATTATCTAACTTACCGTCAATGTAAATCTGGGCATCGTTAGTTGCTGTCACAGTTGTGCTGGTTGTGATTACAATTTCAAGAAAATGCCAATTCGTATCGGTATAGTCATTTGAAGTATCCCGCACATATGCATTAGTTCCCGAAGCGCTCTGTTTTAATACGACCGAAATCTTGTTAGCAGTTTGGGTGTTGTAGCTAATTCCCCAACCGCCTAGATTCGCAGCTTCCATTTTTCCAAACAAATATCCTGCGGCGCTTGGGTCTGCTTTGAACCAACCCGAAACAGTAAAAGTCGTATTAGCAAAATCAAAATTTGACTCATTAGCCACATCTATATAATCATCAAAGCCATCAAAGTCCAGTCCTTTTCCAACCTTACCCGGTACATAAACTGCACCGGTGGTTGTGCCTGTATTTGAATTGGTTGAGGTGTCATATGCAGTAGTTCCTGACCCCTCTTCCAGATCATAGCGTAAAATTGGTGCAGTGCAGGTGGAGGAGTCTCCCGGAATACAATATTCAGAAGCGCCTGATTGGGCAGTTCTGGTCGAAGCATTATCGTTGCCTGCAGTCGAACTTGTGGATAGTGCTCCCTGAACCTGACCAGAACCCCTGTTCATATCCATTAAAATTTGCTGGGCTGTTAAAGCGCTGGAGTAGACTTTAGCTTCATCAATTTGTCCCGGGAGGCCAAGTGTGCCCCCCGATCTACCGCCAAGGACGTAAGCCGTGGCGCTGCTGGCTGAATTATTTGTGGTGGTGGCGCTTTTTCTGTTATTCCCGTCGACATAAATATTCAGTGCTTTTGAGGAAGAATTAAAAGTTACTGCAACATGATGCCAATTTCCATCATTGTAAGTTCCGCTTGCGTCGTAATAATCTCCGGCCGTAGATGTAGTGGCTGCTCGAATAGTCCCTCCGAGAAGTTGAATTGCAGCGTTATCAGTGCCTTTTTCGGTCAAAACATAATTCCCTACACCCGAGGATTTAAACCAGAGTGCTTGAGTCCAGTCAGAAGTAAAGACATCATTTGCAAAACCTGAAACGCTCATATAATCCCCAGTCCCATCCAAAGTCAAAGCTTTGCCAAACTTACCTGCATTGGTATAAGCTGCATCCGCATTAAAAGCACCATCATAAGTATTCCCGCCATTTCCGGAATTACATGCGTCATTGCTCCCTCCTGAACAGGTATTTAAAGCACCTTCATTAATCTTCCAATAGCCTAAAGGTGAGCCGACAGGGGAGCCTGGCGCAGGATGTCCTGCGTTCATATCCTGGACAACCTGACCGGCTGTCCTTGAGTAGTTATATATTTTAACCTCATCCATTTGACCGTCAAAGTAACAACAGCTAAATGATCTCCTACCGATTAAAAGGGTATTAGTATTAGCTGTAGGGTTATCAGAACAAGTGATGGAGGAATTAAGTGCGCCATTTACGTAGAATTTACAATTTGTACCAGAGCGTGAAACAGCTACATGGGTCCAGGTGTTGATTGGTATTGATGCACCTGTGTCCAAATTATCGCTAACATTGAAAATGGTTAAGTTTAGCTTTCCTGTTTCGTGAACTGAAAAACCATAAGCACCAGTTGAAGAAGCTGTGGTTATTTCTTTTGCTACAATTTGGCTAATATCAAGATTAATACTTCTTATATTTATCCAGGCCTGAATAGTTAAATCTGAAGTTAAATCAAGGGAGTTATTATCAGCAACACTTAAGTAGTCATCTGAGTTGTCAAAGCTCCCGGCCTTACCAAATTTACCAACACTTCCTCCTGTAGGTCCGGTTGTATTCGGGCAGGCATCTCCATTATTACCATTCCCGGATGAATCAAAAGCTGAATCAGTGGAACAGTTGTTGGTCCAAGATCCCTCATCCATCATCCAATACCCCACAGGCCCTGGAGCAAAGTTATAAAGCTGGGAAACTTCAGCAGAAGTTAAAGCCCTGTTATATGTCCTGACCTCATCAACCTTGCCGTTGTTATACGCACTATTTGCTCTTCCAACCTCAAAAGCATTAGCATCAATACCTGTATCTGTGGTTATGACAACATGGTTCCAGACAGATGCAGTTAAAGTCCCATTTAAGACTCCATTAACATAGATAGAAGGACTACTAAAGCCTGTGGCAGAGACAGTTCCAGAAGAGGAGGTGATATATGCACCAGAGGTGAGGTTTATATACTCATCTGTGGTTGAAGCATTATTAGTCCAAAAGGAAACAGTTTTAACTGAAGATATAGTGGTGGCTGTTGATAAATACTGAGAAGAAGCAGCTACAAAGGTGCCTGCATTTGCAAATTTTCCAGCTGTATAAGTAACAGTAGCATTATTGGTTAAAGTTAAACTATTTCCGGATGAATCTGCAGCATTTCCTGAACTCTCATCTGTTTTCCAATATCCCACCAAACCGTTGCTGAGAGCTGATGGCTGATTGCTGATAGCTTGACCCAAAACCGCTGAAGCTCCTTCTCTGGTACCTCTTGCATTAAAATCAGACTTTACCTGATCGGCAGTTCTGGCTGAGTTATCTCTATAAATCTTGACCTCATCAATAAATCCTAACCATTCATTGCTAGTTCCATCAAGGTCAACTCCAGCATAAAGTGCTCCGGTGTTAGCTAAAGTTCCAGTTGCACTAATCGAGGCATCCTGAGCCCTCTGGTTCCCATCAACATAAAGTGTTATCGAAGTAGCGGCAGCTTTAACTCCAGTTACCAGATGCCATTTATCATCATCAAAATCTACTGCAGAAGTACAAGCTGAATCTGTATTTGTTCCATCAGACACATCAAAACAATAATCTCCTGAAGCATCTTGATAAAGTTTGTAACCTGTATACCCACTTTGTGCTTTAGTTAATATGTAGTTTACTGCAGAGGAAGCTCCATTTCTTTTAACCCAAGCCTGGACTGTAAAATTATCTGCTGCAGCAAAGTCTAACTTTGCATCATCACTCTTTGTGACATTGTCATTATTAGTTCCATCAAAATACAAACATTTACCCGCCACACACATATCCTCAGTCCTCCAGTTGGTAGTATCAGATATGGTTCCATCTAAACTGTTTTGAGAAGAATCCTCAGCAGTTGCACCCTGAGCATCATCAAACTTCCAGTACAAAGTAGGGGTAGGACCTTTGGCTTCTGTGCCTAATGACCCAACACTATAATTAGAAGCTTCAGATTGAGTAAAGTTTGATCCTGTATCAGCAGTTACTACAGAAGGATTACCATAATATACATAGTAATTAGATTTTAGATCTGGAAAAGAAGCAAGTAGAAAATCTATTGTGGTATTAGAAGCATTGCAGGCATTAGTTCTGCCTATATGGTAAGGAAGTAAATTCCCACCTTGATCTGTAATCCTAATATCCTGACATGAGCTTTGTAATTTGCCTGCAGTAATTAATGCTGCAGTATCCAGACTAAAGCTTATATATACATTAGATTGAGCAGACCCATTAGTAGAGGTTACAGGCACTTCTTGCCTATACCCCCAATCATCAGAAAACCAAGCAGCAGAAGTGGATTTAGGGGAGAGAAAAAAGATTAGGGAGGTTAGGAGTATTAGGGAGATTAGAGTGAAGATAAGGAATTTTTTGCTAAGCTTAAGAAAGCCTTGTTGGGTAATTTTTAGGTTACGTAGGTTTCTTAAGTTATTTAAGTGGCTTATTATTTTATTCATAATTCTATGGCTCCTGTCCGATTATTATGTAGCTGAATTGAATATCGTTAGCTTGGGGTGCTGTGATGCTTGCTGTAAATCCGAAATCTGCAACTTTATATTTAACAATTAAAGGCAAGGCTGTATCACTTTCAGGTGTGATGATGATTATTGAATTTGATTTAACCCAAGTATTTGGAACCCATATTTCGGTTTGTCCTGCCCCCAAAGTTGCTGTTCCAGCAGAAGTACCAGCATTAACTTTAAACTGGTCAGCAACAACCTCTTTTGCGGTTAAGATGCCGTCTTTTGAGATTGTCATAAGACCGTTAAAGAAATCAACCCCAGATGCAAGGGGAGAGTTTTGAACGAAGAGTGTTCCGCAGTCTGTCATCCCGGACCCGATCCGGGATCCAGAATTATTTCCCTGGATTCCAGCTTCCGCTGGAATGACAGGACAGGCGAGTGAATTTATTGAGCTTCCCGTTACGGAAAGCGTGCCGTCGATAGAGAAGTCTCCTGCAACGATAGTGTTTCCAAGGAATGTTTCGCCTAATGATTTTAGTGTTCCTGAGATAGTAGCGTCGAGGGACGAGAGACGAAGCGACGAGAGATTTTCGGTGACGTCTAAGTTAGCGAGGGTGGCTGAGTCTGTAGCTAAGAGTTCGGTCGGAGGGGTGAGATCGTTTATCGTTATTCGCTCATCGTTATTCGCTCCGGAATCAGTGGCTTCGCTTCCATCATTTAAGCTTGCAAGTAAGTCAGTTAAGGATTGGGACAGTGAAGCGAGGTTGGCAGAAGTTGAGGCGACTTTTTGATCTAAGCTTTGAGCTTGGGCTATTGCATTTTGGGCGACTAACTCGTTATTCGTTATTCGTTCGTCGTTCATCGCTATTTGGGATGACAGGGAAGCCTCAGAGCTCTCGAGTCCCAGAATTCTGGAATCCTGATTTTGGGAGGTTTGGGCGATTTGGGTGATTTGGGAGTTAAGGGTGTTAATAGTATCGGCTAAGGAGACATTGCCTCCGGAAACCGGAACAGAAGCTAAAGCTCCAACCAGGTTTATCTTTGAAGCATCGATCATAAAGCCGCCAGCAGCAACTAATCCTCCAACCTGTAAATTACTTTGAACTGTTAAATGATCCATGTCGGTTGAAGCAACCATTCTTCCCTGGTCATCGAGCAGTAGTCCTGCCAGTGCGTCATTCGGATCAGCATATGTCGCTTTAACAAAAACCTGAATCGCTCCATCAGTTGGCCCGCTATAGTCTTCCAGGGCAATTCCAATTACAGCTCCAGGCCTTGATGACTTCATGCCTTTACCTGGAGTCGAGGAAGAGGTCACAAAATCACCTCTCTTTATAGCCCCATTTTCCATTGTTACTTTAACAGGCACCCTTCCTGCCAGAGCAATAGGCTTTATATTTATTGAAGAATCATAATTGTCTCCAATAGAGGAAAAATCACTGTAATTATCAGATGTTACCCCAATTACATTAGAGTAAGGGCCTTGGGCTTTGACCATCTGTGGAACTCTCACCCCTGTTTTATCTGTTACATAATTGCTACTTGTTGTAATAATTTCTCCAAATTCAACATCTCCTGCAACGGGATACCTTTCAGCATAATCTGAAAGTGGAGTAGTACAATCATAAATTGCTGATTCACCAGCATTATCCCAACATAAAGCTGAGGTTGAAGCCCCGTCATTTGGGAACGCAACTCCTGAATAAAATGGATAATTGTTATCAGATCCTGAGGCTGAGGCATAAACTCCATAAGATGTGGAACCTGTGCCTCCAGTATTGCCGGTAGCTATAAATTGACCTCCATAAAGTGTGGCTGCATTAGTATCAGTCGGGGTGTCATTAGTTACCTGAGCCCTGATACCAAAAATTGTTTTATTTCCAGTTCCAGTGACTCCATTTGGATCAACCAGTAAGTCAGCTCCATATAAAGTTGTGCCAGTAGTCGAGGTATCTGTTATAGTTTGATAGATTCCAGCAACAGTTTTGGCAGCATTTCCTGTTAAAGTCAGGGTAGAGTGGATTCCATAATTAGTATTCCCATTTCCTGTTGAATCAGTTCCCTGGATTCTGAGACCATAGCCAGTGACCGCTGAGCCTGAAAAATCAGGAACCAGGTTCATTAATGCTCCTGCAGAACCGACATCGGTAGCAATATTAACAAAATTACCAGTTACTCCGGTTGAGCTCGGACCAACTATATTTAAAGCAGATCCTGTGGTTATACCACCTGCGTTAATATCTAAAAGTGTTCCAACTGTCATAGCACTTGCTGTCAAATCCAAAAGGTTAGCTCCTACCCCTGTTGAAGCTGTTGAGCTAAAGGAAATAGCTGTACCTGTATATCCTGTTGTTACTCCTGTTTGAGCCACATTTAGCAAGGTATCTGTTAACTGGGAAGCGTTTGACGCACCAATGTTAACAACAGTCCCGGTACCAACCAAACCTGTTGCAGTTACATTAAGCAACCCAGCATTAGAAGTGGAAGTGTAAGCTCCGGCATGGGTAATTCCGACAATTCCATTTGTTGCAATTGCTCCTGTACCTCCTGCAGTTACCCTTAATAGCGAACCTGTTGTCATTGCTGAAGTAGAGTTATCTATAGCCAATCCAATTCCTGTAGTAAGAGCGTCTCCTGATAAAGCAGCCAGGGTTCCGGCAGTTGAAGCATTAGCAGCCAGATTAAAGAAAGTTGCAGCTCCTGTTGTGCTCGTGCTTGAGACGTTAATTAAGCTCCCAGTATACCCGGTAGTTATGCCTGTTTGTGCAATAGACAAAGCGGTATCACTGGTTTGGCCGGTACCTGAAAGGGCGATTGCAAAGGCCGTGCCTGTAGTTAATGTAGAATTGCTTAAGCTAAGTCCTGTTGTGGTGGTGTTAGCAATATCAAAAACTACTGAACCTTGGTTATAGGTTTGCAAAGTTAAGTTAGAGGAGTTAAAGGTTTCACCAGCTTTTAAAGTCAGAGGAGCAGCGGAAGTTATGTATGATGCCGTGGGATTGGTGAAGGTTAAATCATAAGCCACAGCTACATCTCCCGCAGCTGTAAAGTTTGAGGGTAATGAAGTCTCAAAAGCTGTTTCTTTAACTGAAAAAATAGAAGATCCGGTATCTAATATATTAAATAAAGAACCAGTTGTAGTCCCATTAGTCCCAATATTCAAAGCAAAAAGGTCCCCGGTTGCAGTAGTTGCAGATCCAGGGCTCCAATCCAGGTTAAGAAGTGAGCCTATTCCTGCAGTTCCAGTTAATGAAGTAGCAGTTGTTCTAAAATCAGCTAAAGTTCCTGTGGTTAATGTATTTCCAGTAGTTGCTATCTGCATAAGTTTTCCCTGAGTAATTGAATCAGAGGTAAAATATGATCCGGTTCCTGTAGTTAAGGCTGTTGCATCAAACACAAACCCAGATGTAGTAGTTGTGCCTGAAACCACTTGAGAAGTAAAAGTCTGAGATCCTGTTCCAGAATTGAATGCTAAAGCAGATGCACCAGTAGCATTACCGACTGTAATAGTCTTTGCACTAGCTCCTGTACCTATATTTATTGCTCCAGTAGAATTTGAATCTATAGCCAAAGCTCCAGATGAGTTAACAATTGTATGAGCTACATTTCCTATAGAAGAAATACCAGTAGATCCTACGTTTAGTCCAGTTGTCCCATCTATATTTAAACTAATTGTTCCATTTGCGGCTTCGCCAATATCTAATGATTCACTATTAGCTCCGGTTATATCTCCTCCGGTTACTGTAATATCACCAGAGAAAGTTGTTGAAGCAGCAGTCAGAGCAATAGTTCCGTCAACGTCATTATTAATAGTTTCTCCGTTCTGCAAAGATATATCAGTAGTTATTCCTGTCGAAGCTAAATTCAAGCCTGTCGTAATTGAATTTGTGCTTGAACCAATAGTTATCCCATTAGTTAAACCTCCTGAAATTGCGCCTGAATTATCAATTAAAAGCCCGTTTGTGACAACTGTGGATCCTCCAGCAGAAGTATCAGCATTATCAAGGTATAGAAGTGCAGCTACAGCATTGTCTGTGGAATTGGCTGTTACCTGATTTTGTATCCTCATCGCATACTCAGTATTGCCTGCAACTGAAGGGTTATTGGTAAAGTTTAAAGCAAGACCTGTAAAAGCGGAGTTAGCAGTTGTGGATTGGGCATTTGTTAGAGAATATAATGCCTGTGTCACAGCTGTATCAGAAGCGGCAGTATTTGTTGCCGTAATTGATTGAACCCGACCTGTTGTAAGGCCAGTAGCTGAAAGAGTTTCAGCTGTTCCTGTAGTTGCAGAATTTGCAGTTAAATTAAATATGCCTGTGCCTGTGTATACTCCTGTATTAGTTAATGCCAGGTCTGCTCCAGACGTGTTTGTAGTAGCTATGGAAACTATATCATTTGCTGTCGCAGGGGAAAGAGTGGTGGAAGCTCTTGACCAGTATCCTGCCGTGCCTGTTGAAGCTCCTGTTATGTTTCCTGTACAAGTTAAATTCCCCACATTTGATGAATCAGTAATTGTACAAAGGGTATTGTTTCCTCCAGCCTCTGTAAAAGTTAATACTCCGGCATCACCGATTCTGACTGTTGGTGAGGCTGAGAAGTTTAAGTCAACATTTACATCCGCTCCGGATATATCCTGAATGTTAATTCCATATGCAGTTGAAGTTCCGTCAGTATCGTAAGTACCATTTGCAATATAAAGTCCATACGCATTTACAGTCCCTCCCGCTCCTACATCTGCTGAAACACCAGAGTATAGTCCATAAACATTGGTTGTACCTGCTGTAGATTCTGCACCAACAGAAGGCTGAGATCTTACTCCGTAAACATTTCTGGTTGTGGCTCCACCCAAAATTCCAGTGACTGTAGTCGCTGCATCAAATCCAACTAAAGTATCGCCAGTTATTGAAGAAGAAGTAATATCGGTATAGTAGCCAATTCCTGTTTTACCGGCATCTCCTGTTAAGGTTAATGTATTGGATAATCCATAAACTGTATTTCCTAAAGCTGTTCCGTCTATTGTTGTTAAATTTAAACTCTGGAAATTATCAGCAGAAGAGGTTGGGGAATGAGTAATATTTATATCTATAGCTTCATTGGTTGATCCGTCTGCAGGAGAAAATGTTCCGGTCAAATCCATTAATTCTCCTGTTGTGAATGCAGTTCCCGAGAATGAATTAGCGGTTTGAGTTGTAGCAGTGGACACAACTGTAAGCAATTTATTTGTTGTATCCCATCCAAAACCTGATGTTTCAGAAGTTACTGAACTAGCCCCGTTAAAGAAGGCAATTTGCCCTGACGTTCCTGAAACTGCAGCCGAAGATGCTGTACAAGTGATGACATTTGCAGATGAGTCCTGACAAAGAGCATTTGCAGCTGTTCCTGTTGCAAGACCCGCAACATTTAAGAAAGATCCTGAAGCATTATCTGCGACTAAATTAATATCTCCAACTCCTGCAGGATCTAAAGATATATTACCTGCAGTAGTTGTAGTTAAATTCAAAGCCTGGGAATTAGCGGAAGCTATTGATAGAGCACCGCCTGCAGAGCCCGTAATAGATGAACCAGAATCAGCATCAACAAAAGTTATATCTCCGGTAGAGTTAACCTGCAGTAAATCTGTCCCATTCCCGGCGATAATACTCTGTCCTGCACCACCATTAATGATATTTAAAGTAGCACCAGTAGCAGATGCATAGGATTGAGTTAGTTGTAAAATATCCGAGTTGTCAGTACAGGTTCCTGAGGATTGAGTACAATTTGATGAAAAGTTAACCAGATCTCCAGTAATATTTGTAGTGCCGACACCTGAGTTGGTATTGGCTCTTTGAATATCCAGGTAATTACCTGACTCGGTAATAGTTGTAGCTCCTGAGTGAGTTCTGGTCGGATTAGCTACGATCATATCTCCGGTAAAGGAAAGCAGGGTACCGGAAGCGGCACCCGCGATATTTAGCTGCTTACCTGATGTTAAGGCAGTGCTTGTTAAAGTAACGTTAAAAGAATTACCTGTGCTGACACTATTTGCTGTAGTCGAAATACCGGCACCCGTTGAGTAACCCCCTGTGATTACACCAGCTAAGGCAGAGTTAATCTCAATTCCGTAACCGCTTGCTGAGCTAATGCTAACTGCGGATTGACCTCCTCCGCCAAGTGAGGCTGCAGAAATACTTAGTGCTGCCCCTGTTCCTGCTGTTTGCGCTGTTGATATAACCATACTAGGAGCAGTGGTGTCAGTATCTGATTGAGTAAGTTGTATTAAGTTTCCGGTAGAATTGTTTGTCGCGTCATTAGCTTGGGTAATTGTAAATATATCGGCACTTCTTGCACCTCCTGAAAGCGTTGCATCAATATATACCTGTCCTGTGTTTGCTGTTGAGAAATAGCCCGCATAATTATTATCTGCACCAGTTGCAGTGGAATATAGGCCGTAGGCATTAGTTGTGCCCGAGGTATCACCTGTAGCACTAAAGTATCCGGCATATGTATTCCTGGTTCCGGCAGTGTCTCCGCCTGTATTTGAGACAGTTGAATAATCTCCAAATAAATTAATTGTTCCTGAAGTTGTATCAGCACCTGTTTTAGTTAGGGAAGTGTAATTTCCATATAAACTTTGACCCACAGTGGTAGCTAAAGCCTGAGTTGATGAAACAGTGTTGTTTATTCCATAAAGAGATACTCCATTGGCTGTGGAGGTGAATGTTGAAGTATTATTAAACCCCGCAGACCCTGTTGTGGATATAGCAGATGAAGTTAAAGAGAGTGCTCCGCCTGTTGCAGCATTCGTTGATATAGAGGCAATATCATTTGATGTAGCAGGAGTTAGCGTCGTGCCTGATCTGCTCCAATACCCAACTGTACCTGTTGAAGCTCCTGTTATATTTCCTGAACAGGCTAAATTGCCGTTTGAGTTGGTGATGGTACAGCCTGTAGCTGAATTTCCTCCGGCAATATTGACGTCAATTGATCCATCAGCTTGTAAATTTAATCCTGTTGATTGTGCGTTAATATTCAAAGCTCCTGCAGAATTTGTGATAGAAGCTGTAGTAGTTGAGGTTAGAAGTAAAGTTCCAGATGCTCCTAGTCCTAAATTAATCTGATTATTTGTGTCGTTATCAATTGTTTCACCATTTGCAAATGTTAAGTCAGCGCCCGAACCTGAGAGTAATAATCCCGCTGTACCGGAATAAGTGAGTGTAGTTCCATTGTCAGTTAAAACGGAATCACCGATTGTAGTAGCAGCTGTGAACTTTGAGATCGTATTAATTGTTCCTGAGCCGCTAATTGAACTTCCGCCTCCGCAGCTTCCCCAGGTTGGAGTTCCGGCTCCTCCTGATTGTAAACATTCTCCGGCAGTGCCTGCGGCAGAAGTATTTAAAAGCCCGGCTGAGTCTGTGTAAACTATACCTCCAGCCGTGGAAAGATCAGATAAAGTCAGAGAAGCGAATTCAACATCTGAAGAGGTTGATATGCTCTGGGGCAGAGAAAGGGTGACAGCTCCTGTTGAGGCAGAAGCTATTACCTGACCAGAAGTTCCGGTTATTGAGGTGACACCGGTAGCTGATGAACCCTGAGTATCACAATTAGTCCATGATGCATTTACATAGCATCTGAATTGGTTTGATGTGGAGTTATAGTATGTTTGGCCATTAGTTGCAGATGAAGGATCAGAAGTTAGAATGCCTAAGTTTAAGACGCTTCCTAAAGTTACTGTGCCTGATAAAGTTAGGTTTTGAGTTGTTGTAGCACCTCTGCCAGTGACCGTGGCTAATGTGTCGAGTTCGGTTAAGCCGGTTGCGCTTATTGTTGGGTTTTGAGGATCACCGGCAACTGTGATGTTTGTACCTGGAGTTATGGAATAAACAATGTTTGGAGCAGTTAAAGTGCCTGAAACTGAGGCTGTTCCGTTGATCTCAGTATCTAAATTGATTTGGAGGAATGAACCAACTACTGATTCTGCCAAAACATCACCTGAGCCTAGTTTTTGAGCCCCACTATTCGCATAGATCCCCGCATTCGCGGGGACTTCGGCTTCGCCTTGATTTTTATTAAATATTCCAGGCGGGCCTGCCTTGCCGGCAGGCAGGCTGCCGGTGGGGAAATATGAGGCTAGCTTATCAGAAGATCTTGGAGAGACTATGTTTAAGAGGCCCTGAGCAATATTTTGAGTCTCCAGAATTCCGTTCAGGAATGGATTATCCAGTGCTGCTGATATCTTTTGATCTGTATTGAAATATTTTGTTAGTACTAATGCAGGTAAAGTTATTAAAGCTACAAGAAGTAATGTGAGAACCAGTGTGAAAATTGAAGATCTAGCTGAAGAGAGAGATTTTTTTAGGTTGTGAAAAAGAGTTTTGTTTTCATCATCCATAGAATCAAATTCGTCATTTGTTTGCACAGACAGGTTAGGTAAGGTTGAGAGGATTGAAGTATCGCTTGGTAAGAAGATGTTTGATTGAGGCTGTGTGTAAGTTTGCTTGTCATCCTCGCGCATGCGGGGATCCAATAAAGAATCAGCTCCCGTTTCTAATGAGGCCGAGCCTCTTTCTTTCTGAAACTGGGTTCCCGCCTTCGCGGGAACACTTTTAACAAAAGATGTTAAAAGTGGCTTGGGGCCTCTTTTTAAATGCGGGTTAAGTTTTTGAATTTGTTCTCTGTCATATAACCTTGTACCACCAGGAGTTTTTGTAACATTTAACCAGCCCTTTTTCTCCCATCTTCTTAAGGTGTCAATAGAAACGCCAATTAGCTGACTGGCTTCACCGATTTTTACAAGCTTAGAAGAGTTTTCAGAAGCAGAATATTCGCTTAGTTTTCTCAGGGCAGACTTTTTCATTTCGGCAGTTTCTTTTTTCTTGCCGAAAGAGCGGGAGCAACCTTGGGCAAGTTTTATATCCAACTTAGATTCTTATATATTAATAATCTAAGCCTGAATTTAATGTACATAGATCTGCATAGATTTGTCAATATTCTCCTCTATATATCTAATATATCAGGAGCCTGTGATAACAAATTATAATAATTTTCACAGAGCGTAAATTGAACAGATTTTGGATGAAAAGGGGGAAGTTTCCTAAAAAACCGGAAATCAAAAAATCTAATTCCTGAGCTAAGCTTTAAAAAACCTTGCCAGATTTTAAAAATATCCAAAGTTTAGTAAATCTGGTCTAAAATTTAATATTTTTTGAAAAAAGATTGTAAAAGGGAGGAAATGGATGGGTGGTGATTGGAATATGTATTCAGGCTTAATCTATGCAAAATTAGGCATAATTTTCTTTGCAACTTTGATCGCAAATTCTTTTTGGTACTTTTGAATCGCAAAAGTACCAAAACTCTTTCGCTCGGAACGGTTTCCAATACGCCCTTGCTTCGCAAGTAAAATTACAGCTCAACTAATCGGGGAGGTTGTCCCTTCGGCTTTTTTGCTAATCACAAAAAACCGAAATCCCCTGATAGTCTCGCTGCAATTTCTTAACGGAACTGTGTTCAGAGCTCGTCTAAAGCAGTTGTGTCCATGCTCGCAATAAAATTTGCATTCATTGCAAGTATTGTTCTGAAAAATGCGAGCTTAGAAATAAAGACCGTAAAGATTTTGCGAACGAGCTGCCAGGGGAAAAGCGGATTCTGGCGATTAGCCAGATGTCCGAAGGGGGCTCTGCGCGAAGTGCGAGGGGGAGTCTAAATGACTCCCCGGAATAGCTCCCCGGCTAGTGACTGAGCAAAATGATTCTCTTTCTTCGAAAGTATGTCGACTTTCCAGCGAGAGGTTTTTGCTCCACTTTTGCGCCAAAAGTGGAAAGAGAAAAGAACATCTTATAATCATTAAAATTTCTTGAATATGGAAGATTTTCACTGCTTTATAAAGATATTCTGGTTTGAAGAACAAAGTATATCAAACCTAATAATTTTATTTCCTGCATAGCTTCAGAAATTGGATGAAAAGTGAAAAGAGTAATTTTGGAAAGTGAAAAAAGTTTATTTAATAGCACTAAACTATATAAAGAATATCAAATACTCAACCGTTTATATATATGAAAACTCTTGTGAAAAATATAAATTCCTATGAAAAGCTGTGGAAAGAGCGAAAAGTAGGACAAAAAACTTAAGTCTTATAATAAAGTCTAAGTAGTTTAGGAGACTTA
>JAKFWZ010000081.1 GCA_021731695.1 Candidatus Daviesbacteria bacterium
CACCTTGAGAACTTTCATCAGAAGAATGTATCATCATGTTACCAGTGACAAATTACCAGGTTTGGTGCATGAATTTTGCTGCAGATTTTCACATCCTGAAATGTTTGAATCACCTTACCAGTACCTGACCTGCTAATCACATTACGTCTTGCGCCGATATCTTGAGTATACCCAGCGGTTTAGAGGTTAAAAGAATTTAATTTTGTTTCAGCCTCGGAAAATTGATATAATATCAGTTAGTGCATTTGCGCCCGTGGCTCAATGGATAGAGCAAGAGAATTCTAATCTCTAGGTTGGGGGTTCGAGTCCCTCCGGGCGCGCATTTAAGAAAAAGCCAGTCCTTGGGACTGGTCTTTTTTTAAATATGCTCGGTTTGGGATTCGTATCAAATCTTTGATTTGGTTCGGACTCGCAAAGCGAGCGTATTCATCCCTCCGGGCGCGCAGATTTAAAATTTAGTAATTTTTAAGCCCAGTCAGCAGGGGTACCTTCTACTATTCTACTTTCCTGATTACTAAAATCTGAAAACTTAAACCAATTTATAGTAATCTTCACATAAACAAACCCTTCATCGTTAGGTACTTTTAAAACCGGGGGCCAATTTATTGTTTCAGAATTTTTATTTTCGAGGTCACGAGAAATCAAGCTCTGCTTATTAGCATTTTCCAGATATATATCGGTTATCCGTTTCTTAGTCTCTTTATCTGCTTCATCCACTGATTCAACGGTTCCTTCGAGTTGAAGTTCCATAGGTGGAATTTCTGTAAAAATCGTAAAGGCAATGTTATTATTTTGATTCATATTGCCCAGTTTTCTGCTCTGCAGTGGAGTAATAAAGTAAATAAATTTTTCATCAACTGCATAGTAAACCACTGAGCTTTGAGGTTTCGAAGCATTATATGAAACTGTTGAAACAACACCATATCTGTTATCACATAGAAACTCATAGGCTTTTAGTTTTAAATTTTTTTCATTATCCATATGAAAACTTATACCACAGATCAGATACTAATAAAACAATGCAACATCTCAAAATTTTTGGATTAGCATAAACTCAGGCAATATGCATAATTGCAATCGCCGAATTTTGAAAATACTTATGCGTAACTGTGATAGAATTATTTTGTGGAAAATATTTACGGACTGGTTGAGGAGATTTTTAACAAAGGATATGTGATGAGTTTAGGAACAGTGGATGATAGTGGAGTTTGGGTATCTGATGTGGTTTACGTTTATACCCAGGATTTTAATATCTGCTGGGTATCGCAAGTTAGTACCAGACATTCTCTGGCAATTGCCAAGAACAATAAGGTAGCAGCCACGATAACATTAACGCAGAAGGGCGGCTACAACGAGGGTTTGCAAATCGAGGGAGTTGCGGAAAAAATAGACGGCGGCAATCTGGAGATGTTAAAAGAACATCTGGCCAAAAGGGATAGAGATGTTCCGCACAAATCCGTCTACTATGAGAATGGTAAGCCTGTGGATGCTGAACTTTGCTGGTATAGGCTTAAATCTAAAAAGATAGAGCTGATTAACGAAAAATACTTCGGTTTCGAAAAAAAAGTTATAACTATAGATTAAGCTTAACAAACCTTCCTTTTAAGAACATCATAAGCCTTACCTGTGAATTCCGATTCTGAAAGCTCTCCCCCGTCTTTCATGCCCTGTAACTGACAGTCGGAAAGTTCGTATTGGCTTCTCCGGCATTTTTATCAATTATGATCCTCTTCACCCAATTCCGCATCAGCCTTTGTTGCATGTATAGTTCCTGGCTTATGTTCTGCCGGTGCATAAATTGTATAAAGCTTTAATGGCTTATCACCGCTGTTAATAAAATTATGCTTTGTACCAGCCGTAACAAAAACAACATCCTTTTCTTTAAATTCGAAAGATTGGTCATTAAGAATTGCCTGACCTACGCCTTCAACTAAAAATAGTATCTGGTCTGTGTTGGGATGAACTTCTTCTCCAATTTCCTCTCCCGGATGCAAAGTCATGAGTACAAGCTGGCTTTCTTTTCCCGTATATATTACTTTTCTAAAATTATCATTTTCTTTTGTTAATTTTTCTATATTTCCCTGAAACATTTTTACCACCTCCTTTTTTAAAAGATTTTTAACCTCTTTTTTTGGTTTTCTTGACCTCGACTTCTTCTTTCTCAACTGAAATAGTACATTCAGAAACCAAAGCAATAATGGTGCCAATTGCAGCCAGCGCCGGCAAAAATACCGTTCCGACAACTCCTAAGGTTAAAGGGAATACCGCGATTTCTTTATTCTCCTTGTTCTTAACAGTTATCTTTCTTATATTTCCTTCCGCTATTAATTCTTTTATTTTCTTCATTACGTCCTCTCCTGATACTTTAAATTCTTCTGTTCTGGTCATTTTTAGTTCACCTCCTTCCATTATAGAGCATGTAGACTTATGAAGCACCACGGGCTTACGCCCGTGGTTTCTTCTAGCTTCAAGCGGCTAAGGTCGCTTGTCCTCACACTACGTGTTCGGAAAATCTTCATCCGCGAGCTAATGCTCGTGGTTTTAAGATTTGTCGCTATAAAAGCCTTTTATCAAATATTTAATCAACAAACACATGTCTTATTCTAAAAGTCTAAACTGGTATAATTCCTTTTGATGGAGTTTTTCTTTCAAATACTTCTTGTCATCCTACTCGTTTTGCTCAACGGTTTCTTTGTGGCTTCAGAATTCGCTTTAGTCGGCGTTCGTAAAACCCGCATTAGTGAGCTGGCGAATAAAGGCAACGCCGCGGCAAAACTTGTGCAAAACGCTATTGAAAACTTAGATACATATATATCCGCGACTCAACTCGGAATTACACTCGCTTCGCTAGGTTTAGGTTGGATTGGAGAACCGGCAATTGCGCGCTTTTTAGAGCCGTTTTTCCAAAACTTTTCAACAGGCATAACTGCATTTATCGCAACGCATACGTTTGCGGTAATAATCGCATTTTCCTTTATAACTTTTCTACATATTGTATTAGGCGAACTGGCACCAAAAACAATTGCCCTGCAGCGTGCTGAGTCAACTTCTTTATTATTAATAATCCCGTTAACTGCATTTGTCACAATTTTTAAACCATTCATTTGGGTTTTAAATGAGGCCGGAAATGTTGTGGTTAAAAGTATTGGCTTAAAACCGCCATCTGGCCATCAATTAGTTCACTCAGAAGAAGAGATAAAAATGATTTTAAGTCAAAGCGAAGAAAGCGGGGTTATTGAAGAACGCGAAACCGAGATGGTATATAACGTTTTTAAGTTAGGAGATACTGCAGTAAAACAAATCATGATACCGAGAACTGACATAATATCTTTCAATGTCTCAACCCCGATTAAAGAACTTATCGGAAGGATTAAAAAACACCCGCATAGCCGGTTTCCGGTTTACGAAAATTCAATTGATACCATTATCGGATTTATTCATGTTAAGGATATCTACCAGAAGGTTTTAAGGAATGAACTGGATAAAAAATTATCGGAGCTCGATATTATCCGCCAAATAATCAGTGTTCCGGAATCTAAAAAAGTTGATGATGTTTTGCTTGAGATGCGTAAAAGAAGAATCCATATTGCAATTGTTGATGATGAATATGGCGGAACTGCAGGACTTATCACTTTAGAAGACGTTATTGAAAGTGTAATTGGAGAGATTCAGGATGAATTTGAAAAACCATTAAAAGATATTGTCCGCCGGACAAACGGAGTCTACGTAATTGATGCGCTAACTTCAATTGAAAAAGTTCAGGAAAGATTTAAGCTTCCGTTAAAAGGTCAGGGTTTTACAACAATAGGCGGTTTAGTATTTGGGCTACTGGGTCATGAACCAAGAGTTGGTGATCAGGTGCAAATCGGAGGAATTATTTTAAAGGTTGAGGAAATTGACGGAAAAAGAATTAAGACAATCAGTCTTAAAAAAGTGCCCGTTAGTAAAAGTTAATTATTGCGCAGAATGACGAAAAGTCTGGTTATATTTATTAATTAATTTCTGCTGGTCTTTATTCGCTTCTTTAACTACCTCTAGCAATAATTTTTTCTTTTCCGCTGATGAAGCATCATGGAAAAATAGAGAAAAATCCGATTGAGATTTGGCAGTTTCGGTAAAACCGAAGAAGGCTATAATTCGTTTAATCATACTAGTAGCTCCTCTAGTTCTTCTTTAGTATATATCTTTGGAAAATAATGATCAACCTTTTCGATATTTAATTCTAACCTTTCGAGATTCTTCTCGAAATCCTTAATCATCAAATTTAGTTCAACATCTCTACCAAATTTTGACTTAGCTAAATTTACATTATCTATCGATTTGAAGTATGCATTTATAAAAACACTTTTAACAACTCTCCTTTGCTCTAGCTTTTCTCTTTTTTTAGTAAAATCCCAAGCCTGGAGCGGATTTTGATACACAAAATATATCTCAACTTTTCTCCCTTTCTTTAAAGAGTTCTCTATATTCTCCATTGCATTCGCATATGCAAAAGTTCCATCCAAAATTGCGTTTAGCGATCTGCTCAAAACTGTGTCGTAGAGGATTTGTACCCCCTTCGTTGCAGCCCTTTGAAAAATATGAGCATTCTTTCCCTCATATCCTTCACATAGAGTTCTAATTTCATCAGCATCTATTCGTACTGGTTTATTTTTAAACCTTGCTATTAGGCGTTTGGAAACTTCTGTTTTTCCGGCACCTGGAGAACCCGCCATAAACAAAGTCACTGGAGCTGGATCTGAAATATAATCTCTTTTGTTTGCATAAGTATCTATAACTATATCCCTGTTCTTCTTGAGTAGATTGTAAGCTGTGTCTCTTTGAGAAATTTCTTCTTCAGTAAGTTCGTCTGTCATTTATTTTTCAAGGATTCAATCAATTTCTTAATTCCATCTTCTAATTTAACCTTTGGTTCCCAACCCAACTTCTCCCTCGCTTTCGTTATATCAGGTTTTCTTTTCTTCGGATCGTCTTCCGGCAAACTTTCTGCAATTTTTATTTCAGAATTTGATCCGGTTATGCGCTTTACCATTTCGGCTAACTCCATCACTGTAAACTCATCAGGATTTCCTAAATTAAATATTTCACCCTTGGTACCCTCCGTTTCCATCGCTTTGATAATTCCGTCGATTAAATCATCAACAAAACAAAATGAACGGGTTTGAGAACCATCACCAAAAATTGGCAAAGGTGCGCCCTCTAAAGCGGCCATAACAAATTCAATTACAACTCTTCCGTCGCGGTCCATTTTCGGACCATATGTATTAAAGATACGAATTATTCTTCCGTCTAAATCTTCATATTTTACGAACGCCGCGGTAACAGTTTCACCAAATCTTTTTGATTCATCATAAACACTTCGTAAACCAGTCGTTGAAACATTTCCCCGATAACTCTCTTTCTGCGGATGCTCTAAAGGATCACCATATGTCTCGGAAGTCGAGGCGAATAAAAATTTAGCGCCTGATGATTTTGCAAATTCACAAAGTATCCAGGTTCCAAATGAATTAACTTTCATAGTCTCGAATGGAAGTGCAAGATAACTTTTCGGAGCGTTTTTGTTAGGAGATGCAGGAGATGCGAGATGATATAGACGGTCAAATTTTATATCAGATAATTTTTTTATCTCCGCAACATCCATATTCTCAAATTTAAAACGCGGATTAGATTTAAATTCTTCGATATTCTTTTCTCTGCCGGAAATTAAATTATCTACACAAAAAATTTCATGACCTTCATTTAATAATCTTTTAGTTAAATTTGAGCCTAAAAATCCGGCTCCGCCTGCTATAAGAATCTTCATATTAAAAGTATAGAATATGTAGTATAGAGTATAAAGCCTTAATTATTGCTAGTTTCCTCTATACTCTATACGCTATACTTTACACTAATCATTATGCCCAAAGTATTTCGTAAAACCAAAATAGTTTGTACAATTGGACCCGCAACGCTCGAATTTTCCATGATGAAGCGACTGGCTAAAGCCGGTATGGACGTTGTACGCTTAAATATGTCTCACGGAGTTCATGAAGAAAAGCTCCAACAAATTAAAAACGCACGGAAGATTGCTGAACAATTAGGTAAATCCATTGCAGTTTTTGCAGATTTGCAGGGACCAAAATTAAGACTCGGAACCTTAGACGGAATTAAAGTATTAAAAAAAGGGGAAACGATTAAATTGTCCTCTGAACCTCAACACCCCAGTGAAATCCCCATGCAGTTTGATCTAAGCCCGTTTATTAAACCTAAACACAGCCTTTATCTAAACGATGGACTAATTAAAGTTAAAGTAACTTCAGTCCATGGAAAAGTTATAACAGGAAAGGTTTTAAATAATGGTGGGATTTCTTCTCATAAAGGAGTCAATGTTCCGGACACAAATTTAGGCTACGCAGGATTTACTATAAAAGATGAGGCAGATGCAATTTTTGCCTTAAATGCCGGAGTTGATTATATTGCGCTGTCATTTGTGCAAACTGCCAAAGATATTGAGCCGTTGCAAAAACTAATTGATAAACATAACCCAAAAGTTAAAATTATTGCCAAAATCGAAAAAAAGGAGGCCATAAAAAATCTTGAGTCAATTATTAAAAAGGCTAGTATTATTATGGTGGCTCGGGGAGATCTGGCAATCGAAACAGATAATGCACAAGTTCCAATTTATCAGGAGAAAATTATTAATCTATGCAGGCAATACAGAAAACCAGTTATAGTTGCAACTCAGATGTTAGAATCAATGACAGAAAATCCCCGTCCGACAAGAGCTGAGGTTTCGGATGTAGCAAATGCAGTTCTAGATCAGGTCGATGCAGTGATGTTATCTGCGGAATCGGCTTCCGGAAATTATCCGGTTGAAGCCGTTGAAACCATGCGCAACATTATTCACTCGGTCGAGTCGCATCCCGATTACCACCACTTCATTTCAATTAAATGGGATGTTTTAAAATTCGAGGATATTTCCTTTTGGGCAATTGCATCCTCGGCAGCTGCGCTAAGCGAGCGAATTAAGGCTAAAGCGATAGTGGTCGGAACGGCGACCGGAAAAACCGCCAAGATAATTTCCGCATTCCGCCCTAAGGCCAGAGTAATAGCCATAACTCATGATGAAATTACCCGCAATCAATTAAGCATAGTCTGGGGATCGGAACCCCTGATAGTTCGGTCAACAACTAATTTCAATATTTTTTATGAACATGTTATGGAGGAAATAGCGCGTGGTCATAATCTTAAAAAGGGTGATAAGGTTGTAATAGTAGTCGGCACAACCGCCGGTCTCTCGGGAACCACCAACACAATAAAAATCGCAACCGTTTAAGCTCTTCTGTTCTTATGCTAGTATTAAATTATGTCTTATCCTTTCGTTAAGAAGCTCTCTGAGGTAACAATGCGCGACGTACCGGAAGCCGGAGGCAAAAATGCTTCACTCGGGGAGATGATAAGCGCTTTGGGCAAAGAAGGTGTCAGAGTTCCGGGGGGATTTGTAATAACTGCCGCGGCGTACCGCTATTTCGTTGAATCAACCGGACTTGATAAATTTATTAAAGAATCTCTTGAGGGCTTAGATACTAATAATATGCGCCAGCTGTCAGAGAAGGGCAAAAAGATACGGGAAAAAATTACTTCCACAAAATTTCCCGATGACTTAGAAGAAGCAATTAGAAAGATTCACGAAGAGACTGAAAAAATTTACGGGAAAGGGGCAGATTTTGCCGTCAGATCATCTGCAACTGCTGAGGATTTGCCCGGCGCGTCTTTTGCAGGTGAGCACGAGACCTATCTTAACATTAGAGGAATTGAGGATATTTTAGTTGCTTCGAAAAAAGCCATGGCTTCCCTGTTTAACGACCGTGCTATTTCCTACAGAGTCGATAAAGGCTTTGATCACTTTAAAGTAGCGCTTTCGGTCGGGGTTCAAAAAATGATCCGTTCAGATTTAGCCTCATCAGGAATTATGTTTTCACTTGATACTGAATCAGGGTTTCCCAATGTTGTTTTAATTAATTCCACTTATGGATTAGGCGAAATGATCGTTCAGGGCGAAGTTACACCTGATGAATTTTTAGTTTTCAAGCCGACTTTAGAGAAGAATATCGAATCACACCCGGTTAAAAAATTAATTAATCACAAAAAGTATCTGCCTCTAATCAGCAAAAAATTAGGTGTTAAAAACAGAAAAATGGTCTATGCAGAAGGCGAGCACCCAACTAAAATTGTTGAGACTAGTGACTTAGATATGGAGAAATATTCAATTACCGATGAGGAAGTTTTCGAGCTTGCCCGCTGGGCGGTTCAGATCGAGGATCACTATTCAAAAATTAACGGCAAATGGACGCCGATGGATATGGAATGGGCAAAGGATGGCAGAGACGGAAAGCTATATATTGTCCAGGCCCGTCCGGAAACCGTTCAATCCGAAAAGGATAATACAAAAATTAAGGAATATGAACTTCTGGAGAAGGGAACGGAAATTACCCGCGGGGCTTCTGTCGGAAATGCTATATCCTCCGGAAAAGCCAGGGTGATTATTAAAGCTTCCGAAATTCATAAATTTGAAAAGGGAGAAATTTTAGTAACGGAAGTAACGGACCCGAATTGGGAACCGATTATGAAAATAGCTTCGGGAATTGTGACCGATAAGGGCGGGCGAACTTCTCACGCAGCAATTGTCTCAAGGGAACTCGGAATTCCCTGCGTAGTTGGTACCGAGAACGCAAGCAAACTTATAAAAACAGGAGAAGAAATTACAGTTGATACGGCAGGATCTGACGGAGTTGTTTTTAAAGGGGCTCTAAAGTTCAAAATTTCCGAGATTGACACAAAAAATTTACCTAAAACCCGGACAGAAGTCATGATTAATATTGCTACACCGGACACAGCCTTCGAAAAGTCTTTCTTGCCCAATTCAGGAGTTGGTCTTGCCCGTGAAGAATTCATTATCGCAGACTATATCGGTATTCACCCCAACGCTTTAATTAATTATGAAAAGCTCGAGCCTTCCTTAAAGAAAAAGATAGATGCAAAAACCACAGGATATAAAAGCAAAACACAATTTTATATCGACAATCTGGCATACGGTATTGCTAAAATCTCAGCAGCCTTTTACCCCCGTCCGGTAATAGTCCGACTTTCAGACTTCAAAACGAATGAATACAGATCACTTTTGGGCGGAGATTTATATGAACCTAAAGAAGAAAATCCAATGATCGGCTGGAGAGGAGCTTCCCGATATTATTCAGAGGAATTTAAGGATGCATTTTTACTCGAGGTTGAAGCCCTAAAGAAAGTCAGAAACGAATTCGGCCTCACAAACACGATAATCATGGTTCCTTTCTGCAGAACTCCCGAAGAAGGCAAAAAAGTAGTAGATATTATGGAAGCTAATGGACTTAACCGCGGGAAAGATAAAACCTTAAAATTTTATGTTATGTGCGAGATACCTTCGAACGTTTTACTCGCTGATGAATTTTTGGATATATTCGACGGAATGAGCATCGGTTCAAATGATTTAACCCAATTGGTTTTAGGCATAGACCGGGACGGAAACGAAAGAATCAGATCGATAGCCAATGAGAATTCTGAAGCAGTTAAGAAAATGATTTCCTCAGTTATTAAAACCTGCAGGACAAGAAATAAATATATCGGTATTTGCGGACAGGCACCTTCAGACTATCCGGAATTTGCTGCATTCTTAGTAAAAGAAGGAGTCGTTTCAATATCCCTAAATCCAGACTCTATTGTTGCCACAATAAAAAGAATTCACAAAGAAGAGCAAGCAACTCATTAAATCGCCCTTTTCCAGTTATTAAAACCCCGAAGTTTAAATATTGTATGCATGGAGCCCAGATTTTTGTCATTCCGTGCCCGCTTCGCCAAAGCTTCAGCGAGGTGAGCCTGACACGGAATCCAGTTAAGTCCGTGTTTGGCGTTAATTTGTTTTCCACCATCTTCCAGCCCTTTCAATACCAGCCTCGCAACCGTATAACCCTAAACAATTATTTTTAATTGGATTCCCGCCTACGCGGGAATGACGAATTGACTTTGCACTCAAATGAGCCTAGAATCTGCACTGGTATGATTGAAACAGATGTAATAAATAAAAAAGCAGAACTTACTCAAGGCTTGAGACAGGCCATAAAGCGCACAAATGAATTTCACTCTTCAACAGTTTTATGGCTTTTAACTATTGACACTGCTAATAAATTTTTGCGTCAGGTAATTTTAGCAAAGTCCCCTTTATTTAATGCTTCAAGAACACCCTTTACAGTTCGAGGCGAAACAGCAGGGCAAGCTCCTCATTGGACACTCGAGAGAAAGGAAGGCTCAGGTATAGTCGTGGCCAAAAGCATAATATATGATGATCCAGGCTATATTGAACAGACTTCCAGAAGACACGTAGTCTTTTATCATGGAAATAGCAAGTACCCGATTGCCGATAACGAAGAAGCTTTTTATCTCGTAGGAGAGGAAATACAAAAATTTGCAGAAATGTCCTTAAATCCTAAATCTCCTGTCCGACATAAATGAATTCGGCATTCTTTTTAATTTGGCGCTGGTCAAAAGCACACCGCGCTGCAGAGTAAATTCACCGTAACGATTATTAATATTATCAAGAGCGCGGGTTATCACTTCCCGCCTTTTAACATCATCAAGCAAACTTAAAGTCGCGGGAGTCGCCGGTTTTAAATTGGAAACCGAAATGCCAATCATCCTTATTGGTTCATCCGTCCATATCTTCCTGAAACTTTTCCAACCGGCATTAAAAATTTCCATTCCGTCGTTTGTATAAAGCACGGTCGATTGCATACCTTCGCCATAAAACTTCGAACCTGTTTCCTGAAAATATGCCTGATTAAACGCGGCTCTATACCAAAGACTAATTGTTTTTCCTTCAAGATTCTTAGCTCTCAGCCTTCGCGCAACCATTTCAGAAAGTTTTAACAGGTATTGTTTTATCTCGGCGGCAGTCGAGACATCTTTTGAAATCGTATGCCTATGCCCCACAGATTTAACCTCTTCCTTCTCAAAATACGGAACAACCGGACGTTCATCTATGCCTCTCGCAAAGTTATACAAAACCTGGCCATAGCTTTTAAATGAAGCCAGAAGATTCTGTAATGGCACTTCACGCAAATCCTTAAAGGTATAAATACCCATATTATTAAGCCGGGCTTTAATCCTTAAACCAATTCCACAAACATCATCCAGCTCAATCTGGTCGAGAATCTGAATTGCCGAATCCTGATCCATAATCCCCACCAATCCGTTTGGTTTATACATTGAACCTGCGAGCTTGGCGAGCATTTTATTGTAAGAAATTCCGATCGAAACGCTAAGCCACTCCCCACCTTCCTGCTGCACTCTTTCCTTAATGTCAGTGGCTAGAGTCAAGAGTCTAGAGTCTGGGTCAATTGCACTAAATTCCAGACTCAAGCGACTAGACTCTATTTCTAAGAAAACTTCATCAATCGAAAAAACCTCCATTTTGTCCGTATAGCTTTTTAGGATATTTAAAAACCTTTTGTTAATTTCCATATACTTATACGAATCCCCACGAACCAAAATTAAATCTGGGCAAATTTTAAGAGCTTCGGGAATTCGCATTGCAGTCTTAACCCCTCGGGCTTTTGCCTCTATTGAAGCCGCTCCGATAACTGTTCTAGTTAATCTATCTCCCCCGGTCACACCAATTGGTTTTCCGCGCAGCCGGGGATTCGCCTGCTGTTCAACAGTTGCAAAAAATGAATCAAAATCAATGTGTATATACCAATTTTTAATTTCCTTCATATTAATCGTTCCTCATCCTACCCTTCTCCCTCAGAGAGAAGGAACTTTTCTCAGAGCTAATACCTTTTATCCTTTCTCCTTCGAAAGAGGCTGACTATCTTGTCCCCTCTCCTTCTGGGAGAGGGTTAGGATGAGGGATTCTAAAACTCCTTCCAAGTTTCTTAAAACTTCATTATTCCAAAATCTAATAACTCTAAATCCTTTTTCTTCTAATACGCGCGTTCTTCTCTTATCTTTTAAATGATTTTCATTATGTTGCCCACCGTCAATCTCAACAATCAGCATTTTTTCAAAGCTAATAAAATCGACTATGTAGGAATCTACAGGTTGTTGTCGGCGGAATTTGATTCCAAAGAGTCGCCTGTTTCTTATTTGATACCAAAGTAATTGTTCCGCATCAGTAGAAGTTTTTCTTAGATATTTAGCAAAAGATGTTTTTTTAGGATCTGCTTTCATCTTTACACCCTCTCCCCAACCCTCCCCCTGATGGGGAGGGGACTATGTGTATTAATCACCCAAAGTTTCTATTTGGGGTTCCCTCTCCTTTTGGGAGAGGGTTAGGGTGAGGGAGTTAAACCTCGCCCTCTAAATAACAATTACTTCGTCTTCTTCCACCGCTTCTAAAACCCATTTTAAATCCGTTCCGTCAAATCCTAATCTGTAAAAATTTCCACCCGAAGAAACCGAGAAATGATATAAAGTTTTATTGCCTTCCCTCGTTTGGTGAACCAGATTTACTTTATCAATCGTAATCCGGCGGTTATTCCAGAAGAAAACATAAGGCGTAATTGCCCCTTTTTTAAAAAACACCCATACGCTAATCGGGTCGGAAAATTCAGTCATGATAGTTCATGGTTAATGGTTCATAGTTCATAGAAAGCGCAATTGCTTTTTTACCATGAACCGCGAACTAACTAACCAATAACTACTTTACACCCAAATTAAACCCGAAATCAAGATACAAAATTTGATATAATCAGATCTATGAGTTGGCGAGAACGCTTAAAAAACACCATAGAAAGATTTATCAAACCTGCTCTTAAAGTCCCGCAGGAAGATTTTGTGTTAGCCGCGGTAACCGAACTTAATTCTCCGTAATTTTTTGATCCAACAAAGGCAAGATTAGAACTTTGTTCCATAGTTTCGAGATATCCATCACTTAACTCCATGGCGACAGAGCACGCAGATCAAACATTTTTCAATATAGAAGGATCTGCTGCTTCCGCTCGAGCTGAAGCTACAAAATCTTATCTGGAACATATCCCAGACGCAAAAAGAAGGCGGGAAATACACATACAAGCTTTGAAACAGGCATTAAACCTATGGCATACCCAAGCGAGAGAAGGAATCATCGACCAAACAGCTTATGGGCAACACAGTGACAGGATTCTCGATAAATTAAACAGCTTAAATAATAAATCTAATTCTTATGTTTAAATTTTCAGGCTCATTTTTGTGTTAAAATATCCAGACTTCATGAAGAAATTTACAATTTACAATTTACAATTTACAATCCTTGCTTTGCTTTTCTATATTCTACATTCTATATTCTACATTCCGACCGCTTTAGCGGTCTCAAATCCCCTCTCAGTTCCCAATAATAAATACGGTATTCATATAATTTCTGCTACAACAGATGAAGCTTCGGCAGCGGCAAGCCTGGTCAACACGAACGGAGACTGGGGTTATGTTACAGTTTTAATCGAATCAAAAGACAGAAACGAAGGCAAATGGCAGGAGTTTTTTAATGAGCTAAGACGCAGACATTTAATTCCTCTTGTCAGAATTGCAACAAAACCTTCCGGCAATTCCGGAATCTGGGAAAGACCTTACGAAGGAGAAGAGATTGCCTGGGCAAACTTCTTAGACAAATTAAACTGGCCCGTTAAAAATCGCTACGTCATAATTTATAACGAGCCTAATCACGCAGCAGAATGGGGTGGCTCAGTTGATCCTGAAGGATTCGCAATCATAACTGGCAGAACAATTGACGCGCTTCGTGCAAAGAATGAGGACTTTTATATTTTAAATTCAGGCTTCGATGCCTCAACCCCAAATGAACCGCCGAAATATATGGATCAGGAAGAGTTTATGAAACGGATGGAAGCAGCGGTTCCTGGTATTTTTAATAAATTTGACGGCTGGATATCCCACTCTTACCCGAATCCTGCATTCAAAGGCAAGCCAACCGATTATGGCCGTGGCACCATAAGAAACTGGGAATGGGAACAGCAGATTTTAAATAAACTAGGGGTTGGTAAGGTTTTGCCAATTTTTATAACTGAAACAGGCTGGAAACATTCAAACGGTGTAAAATATGATGCAACTTATCCTGGACCTGAGGTTGTTGCAGAATATTACAAACAAGCTTTTGCAACTGCTTGGGCAAACACCAGAATAGTTGCGGTAACTCCATTTCTTTTGAATTACCAAGATCCGCCTTTTGATCAGTTTTCTTTTAAGATAAGTCCAAAATCTCAAGTAGCGGAGGATGCTCAAAAAGATTATCACCTTCCTTACTATGTTCTTCAGAGTTCCGCAAAACAGAAAGGTCAGCCGGTGCAAATTGAATCTGCAGAGTTAACAAAATTAGGAATCGAAAAGGAGGGTTTTACCAGTTATTTCGAAGCCAGCGAATCGGGAACCTTTGTTTCGCTTGCGCGAAATGAGCCTTACCGTTTAAATATCTCAGTTAAAAACACAGGTCAGACAATTTGGGGCGACGGGAATGATATGGCAATAATTTTTTTTGGCGGAGGCACCGCATTAACTCAAACCAGATTTCAGCTTCCTGAGGGAGCGAAAATCCAACCAAATGAAGAAGCATCATTCAATGTCCCGATTTCTCCTCTTGAAGGCGGTACTTACAAAATGAGTTTTAATTTTTTCAACGGCTCAAGACCTTTGATTCCAGCTGACTACCCTCTTAATATAGAAGTTAAAGCACCGGTTTTCGTAAAAATTTCAGCGAAATTAAAATGGAAGGAAAATTTTGGCGGGGAATATATTTTAGGAATCTTAGGGCAATTAAGATATGCACTTTCTGCAACGAGCATGAAAGCTGTTTTAAATAAAGACGGTGCATCTGAGCAGCTTGAAACTAATTATTTATTGCCTGATCAGCAATATACTTTTATTTTAGAAAAACCTTATTACAAACCAAAAACCATCAACCAAATTATTACCTCCGGAGAAAATGAAATTAATTTCGGAGAACTACAACCTGATTTAAGATCAGCAATTTTGAAACCGGTGGAACTTTGGCGACTTTTACCCTGGAGTAATTGATTTATTTTGATATTTTAGATCTCAGTTGCGAGCTTCGTGTTTTATTTGTATTATTATTGTATGCAACCCACAAATCTTCATGATATTGAAAAATTAGTTGAATCGGTTAAAGAAATTGTTGAAATTACTCAGGATAAAGTAGAAAAAACTGAACTTTTCCAGAACGTCATAATGGGACAAGTTAGAACAATAAAGGATCAGCAGTCAGTAATGAATAAAAAGCTCGACAAACTGGGAGAGCAATCTTCAGGAATAACGGAGCAAGTTGCATTATTAACTGAAGATGTGGCTGAATTAAAAGAGCTAAAAAATACAGTAAATAACCAATTATTGCCATCAGTTACCCACACCGAAACAATTCTAACAGCTTATGGAGATATGTATATACGAAATGATGACAATATCAGAAAAATTGAAAAAAGAGTTCAGACCACCGAAGGTAAATTAGAAATTACTCCGAGACCCGAACATATTTTAGCTGATGTTCAATAATATGACAGAAATTAGACCAATTGGACCAAAACTACATAAAGGCATACCTCCACCTGAAAAAATTCCGGATAATAGTCCTTTAAGAAATCCCGGACAAAAACAGCCTCCTGAGAGAAAATTAAATCAAAAACCTGCGGTACCAGAACAGCCCGAACAATCTGGAACTACAGAAAAACCAATTGAAATTCCTGAGGAATCCATTACATATAAACCAAAACCTGGAGGAGGAGCTGAAAAAATTACCACGCTTTCAAGAAATCTATCCCCTCTCCCTGACGAAGAATAACAATCAAACTGGAAGATTCACTTAAATTCAAGTAAAATATGAAAGCTTGGTGGTCGTAGCTCAACGGTAGAGCATCAGTTTGTGGTACTGACGGTTGCGGGTTCAAATCCCGTCGATCACCCCCAGAAAAAATTCCTCCCTTGGGGAGGATTTTTTGTGGGTTGGTAGGCAAGGGATTTCATGCAGATCTTCGATCTGGTTCAGCCACATTCAGTTTACATGAATGTGGGGCGTACTATCCCGCCTGCCTGTCGGCAGACAGGTCGATCACCCCGTTTTCGTTGTCCAGTGGACAACGACCGAAACCCAAAGTTTTCGATTGCAATCCCCGCTGGTGGTGAAGGGATTTAATCAGTAGTAAATCATTACAGAAAAAGATTAATTACCAGTAGCAGCTTTAGGAGTTGGCGTGGGTGTAAGGGTTGCTGATGCTGATGCTGTAGGTGAAGGGATTTCCGAGGGCGAAGGTGAAGGCTCAGGAGTTGGCGTGGGAGTAGGTGTAGGGGTGGGGGTAGGAGTTTCGACGGGGTCTGGCGAGGCCGTAGAAATAATAGCATCTTCGTAATTCGGAGATATTGTATTTATTATCAGATTTTTCGATGGCCGATAAAGAATCGCCTTTGCAGCTGTTTTATAAATTAATACTTTATCGCCAACCTCAGCTTTAATAAAAAAGGGTCTGTCTTTCAAAGGAGTTAAATCGGTAATGGTTTCTATAAGCGGTAGTTCATCAGTCGGCAATATCATTAGTTTTCCAACTTTTTCTGCAAGAAGAGTTGCCTCGATTTGATCTTCAGGAATTCGATTTAAATGGAAGAGTTGGGGATCAAAGTTGATTAAGGAAATTCCGGCATATATCCCTACTGCGAACATTACAATTAAAAATATTACATTTCTAATCGGTACTAAATTTAATATGTTTTTCATATGTTATATATACTATTTACTACTCTATTACTCAAGCTCGGACTTTTCGCA
>JAKFWZ010000082.1 GCA_021731695.1 Candidatus Daviesbacteria bacterium
ATATGGTAGGAAAATAATTGGATAAACTTTTGTTATAACAGCCAGCGCTAAAATTATTAAAGAAAATATCTTTGATTTTTATCCCAAAGATATAGCCCAAGTATCGTCAGCAATATTACTAAAAGATCAAAACGGAAAAGCAAAATCGGCCCCAGTAGAATTAGAAAAAGAGAAATTAAAAAAATCCCTTCTGTGCGCTTCATTTTTATAAGTAAGACAGCGATTAAAAAAAGGAAGGTAATATTTGCTCCGAAAAGAGCCCATTTAAAAATATCTATTGAGTCGCCAAGTGAAAATATGGGAGACAGAAAAACAAAAAAGAAAATTGCACCAGGTTGATATTCGTTATAACCTAATCCGCTTAGATTGCCGTTTTTCCAAAAATACAAAGCCCGGTCATGAAAGGCAAAAACATCAGGAAAAAGATGTAGATAAAAATCAGGCTGAAGGCTTTGATAGAGAATATAGATTATTGAAACTATAAGTGAGAAAATTGCTGCACGTTTCACAGACTATATTTTACATATATGAAGAATAAATTGTTAGTCATTTTAGGTCCAACCTCAACAGGTAAAACAGATCTTGCACTGGAGTTTGCAAAAAAACTGGGTGGAGAAATAATTTCTGCTGATTCCCGTCAGGTCTATAAATATTTAAATATTGGAACAGGAAAATTACCAGGAGGAGATGTTGAGCTTAAAAAACAAGAAAAGTTTTGGGAAATGGATGGAATTAATGTGAATTTGTATGATGTAGTTGAGCCAAAAGCTGAATTTAATTTATTTGAATATATTGAGGAGGTTCAAAATGTACTGACAAAGATTCTAAAATCAGAGAGGCTTCCTATTATAGCTGGAGGAACAGGGCTTTATATTAGGTCTTTGCTGGAAGGTGTTTCTGATTTTGGAACTGAGGAGAATTTTGATTTGCGCAAGCAGCTTGAAGATTTAGCAGCTGAAGAAATTGCGAAAAAGATTTTGTCTTTAAATCCTGCAATTCATAAAAAATTAAATGGATCAGATATTAAAAATAAAAGAAGACTGATTAGAGTTTTTGAAAAACTAAATAATCCTGATAATAACTCTAAAAAATTTGACGGAATTAAAGGTGACTTTGATGTTTTAAAAATTGGTTTAACAGCGGATATAAAAATATTGAGGGAAAGAATAAAACAACGACTGGTTAAAAGGATGAAATCCGGGATGATTGAAGAATCTGAAAAACTTTTAGCAAATAGAGTTTTATCTTTTGAGCGAATGGAGCAGTTGGGATTGGAATATAGGTATATTGCTAAATATCTAAAGGGAGAGATCAAAAACGAAGCTGAATTAATTGAAATTCTGAGCACTAAGATCGGGCAATATGCTAAGCGTCAGATGACTTGGTTTAGAAAAGAAAAAGATGTAGTTTGGTTTGATATAACGGACCCAAACTATACAAAAAAATTGGATTCAAAAATACTTAACTGGTACAATACACGTTAATGGCGCATATAAATCATAAAATTGATGTTTCGCACAAAACAATATTTTTTATTGCAGCCTTTCTGGCGCTTCTTTGGGCACTTTTCCTCATCCGGGATGTAATTGTTTTAATCTTTATCGCAATTATTTTTATGTCTGCTTTATCGCCTTTAGTCACCAGACTTGAAAAACTTAAAATTCCCAGAGTTTTAGGAATAGCTTTGCTTTATATAGTCATAATCTCAGTTGTCAGTATTCTGGTTTCATTTGTGGTTACTCCTTTTGCAGAGCAGACAACAGTGCTTTTAACCAATATTCCTAATTATTTAAATACGATTCTTCCGGAAACAGGTTTAATTGATAAAACTGTTCTTCAGCAGGAATTTGGCAATTTTTCTAAGAACGCTCTTGAGGTGAGTTTAACAATTTTTAGTAATTTCCTCGCATTTATTTCAATTGCAGTCCTAACTTTTTATATGCTTTTGGATAGGGAAAAATTAGATAAATTAATCACCCAATTTTTTATCGGCAGAGAAAAAAGAATCAGTAATGTTATCGCAAAAATTGAGGAAAAGCTCGGTTTTTGGATGAGAGGTCAAATTGCTCTGACTCTGATTATCGGGACAGCTTCATATATTGGGCTGACTTTACTTGGAATTCCGTATGCCTTGCCTCTCGCAATTCTTGCAGGAATTTTAGAAGTGATTCCGGTTATAGGTCCGATAATTTCGGCAATTCCGGCAATTATGGTTGCATACTTGATTTCTCCTTTTATGGCTCTTTGGGTTGCACTGCTTTATTTAATTATTCAGCAGCTCGAGAATCATTTAATTGTTCCTCAGGTTATGAAAAAAGCAGTTGGTTTAAATCCACTGGCTGTTATTCTTGCAGTAGCTATCGGAGGAAAACTTTTGGGAATTGCCGGAGCATTGCTCGCGATTCCAATTACAGTTGTACTTCAGATTATAGTAGAAGATCTTTTGACTCCTGAAGAAATAGGCGATACAGAGAAAAAAATAATTGACGGTTAATTTTTCATTCTTCTTTTTTGGAGATTTTTCACTATTTGCGGTATAATTTACAGGCTTAGGAAGATGGATGATTAGTGTGTATTTTCAATACATGCAGGAAAGTCCGGACAGCATAAAGTAGGGTGGTTTGTGAAAGCAAACAGCCGTAAGGCCTAGTTAGAGCAACAGAAACGAGTCACAGCCGAAAGGTGTGGTGAATGAAACGGGCAATCCTCCCCGCTGCAATCCTAGAACCGACAGTGCTACTCGCACATTTGTTGAAATCAGGAGCATAGATAAATTATCGTCAAAGTGAATGACCCAGATAAATTCACTTAACAGAATCCGGCTTACTCTTCCTAAGCATTTTCTGGAAAGAAAATGCTTGCAAAGTCATAAATCATTCTTTTCTTTAAATCACCCTCAGAATACCCAAAACCTCAAAAATCTGATATACATTATTTAATGCTTATTAAAGCTTCATCCGGCGTTAATGTCGGGCTTTCTCCTCAACAGGTTTTTGTTGAGATTGATGTAGCCTCGTATGGGTTGCCTTCATTTGCAATCGTTGGGTTACCAGATAAGGCAATCGATGAAGCAAAAGATCGGGTTAGAACTGCAATCAGAAATTCAGGATTTGATTTTCCGGCAAAAAAGATCACAGTTAATTTAGCTCCCGCAGACTTACCAAAGGAAGGTCCGCATTTTGATCTGCCGATAGCTTTAGGAATTCTGGTTGCTTCAGGCCAGATTGATATTAATTTTGACGATGCAATGCTTTTGGGCGAGTTATCTTTAGACGGGACTTTAAGAAAAATTGCCGGTACTTTACCTCTCGCAATTTTAGCCCGCAAAAAAGGATTGAAAAAAATGCTGGTGCCGTCTGAAAATGCGGATGAGGCTTCGATTATTGGAGGAATTGAAATTTATCCGGTTAAGAATTTAGAGGAAGCGGTTAGCTTTTTGCAGGGTGATATAAAAATAACAGCCAAAGAAAAGTTTAATTTTAATGATATTGAAGGTGCGATTTATGATCATGACCTTGCAAACGTAAAAGGTCAGGAGCAGGCAAAACGAGCTTTAGAAGTTGCCGCAAGTGGCGGACACAACATATTAATGAAAGGTCCGCCGGGTTCAGGTAAAACAATGTTGGCGAGATGCTTTGCTTCAATTCTGCCTCCCTTATCTGAGGAAGAATCAATTGAACTCACTCAAATCTATTCAGTCTCAGGTAATTTGTCTGATGATTCGCCGGTTATGATAAAAAGGCCTTTTCGCGCGCCGCATCATACGGCTTCATATGTTGGAGTTGTTGGTGGAGGAAATGTGATAAAACCCGGAGAAATTTCTTTAGCGCATCGTGGTGTATTGTTTCTCGATGAATTACCGGAATTCCCCCGCCAAATCTTAGAAGCCTTAAGGCAACCGTTAGAAGACAGAAAAATAGTAATATCGCGTTCAAGTGGATCTTTAACTTTCCCTGCTAAATTTATAATGCTTGCAGCCTACAACCCTTGTCCCTGCGGATTTCTAGATTCTCCGAATAGAAGATGCATTTGTTCAGCTTTTCAAATTACAAATTACAATAAAAAACTTTCAGGTCCATTACTTGACCGGATCGATATACATCTTGAAGTGCCTGCTTTGCCAGTCGATAAATTGACTAATGAAATTGAAACTGAAACTTCAGAAACTGTTAGATCCCGCGTTATAAAAGCGAGAGAGATGCAAAGAAAAAGATTTGAGGGAACTGAGATTTTTACAAATTCGGAAATGAGCAATTCTCAAATTAAGCAGTTTTGTAATGTTGAAAAAGAGGGCTTAATGCTTTTGAAAGATGCAATTACAAAACTAAACCTCTCCGCGCGTTCTTATTACAGAATTCTAAAACTTTCAAGAACAATTGCAGATTTAGATGAATCGGAAATGATTTTATATAAACACATCGCCGAAGCGCTGCAATATAGATCGAAGCAGTCTTAAGTTTTTTCTTCTAATTCTATTTGGTTATATTTATTATCTGCGTCGTGGTTTTTATGAGCAACTTCACTGGCTACAACACCGTCTGTAGGTATCAGGTAGTAATTATTAGGTGAAGATTCCAGTAAAATTCTATCTCCTGCTTCTGTTAATAAATATTCGCCTGATTCAGTTAAAAGAGAACTTGTACCAGAAGCATTTGCAGTTCCTACAAGGTATCCTTTTAGATCAAAATTTGTAAAATCTAAATCTTCAGGTTTGTCTTTCGGCCCAGTTTTCGCAACTCCTTTTTTAGCAGAAGAATATTGTCTGATTTCTGCAGGCGGTTTAATTATTGATGAAGGTGTTTTATCTACGTCTATTTGTGCGCATTATACTAAATAAGAAATTTATTTCAAAAAAATCCCCCTCGGATGAAGGGGATTTAATTTTTACACTATTAGTGCAACTTCCAATTAGGAAGCAGCTCCAATTCGGTACATTCCAGTTCCGCAGACTGGACACTCACCTTTAGAAGCTGGTTTACCATTTTTCATGGTGACCTGCTGAACATTTTTAGCTTCTCTTTTAGTGCGACATTTAACACAATACATTTGCATATTAAAAGATCACCCCCTCTCAAAAAGTTTTTCTAAAAAAGGTTAATTAAACCTTGTTGAATTGCGAAATATAGGGAAAATTGGATAAGTAAAGCGAGAGCTGAGAGAGTTGCGATTTTCATTAAGTCATTTTTCAAAAGAATTTTATCGGAGATGAGCGCTGTTGCAGGTGTATCAGTTAAATTATCAGGGGTATTTTTTGAAGAACGGGATCTACGGTCGGTTGTTTGATAGGAGGTTGGGGCTTCTTTTCCGAAGAGTTGCTGCTTCAACTGCTTTAACCTTTTTTCCTCGAGCGATACGCTTGTCATGCTTGTCATTGAGCCTAGCACGCACGAGACAGGCTTGTCAAGAACTAAATGGATTTTAAAAAATGAAATTACTAACTAGAAAGCATTACTAAATTGACAATAAAATGTCCCAGAAGGTATAGTTTAACAAGTAATATATGTATCCGGTGTGGGCAGTCGCCGTAACAGGAGCTTTTTTTATCTGGCTCTTGTTTTTGACATTTCTAGCGTTTAAACAAAAAACTTATTTACAATCATTATTTCCCAAAGATCAGTCGAGGGACATAAGGAATAAATTTAAGGAAGTTGTCGAAACAATTGCAAGGTTTGAAAAAAATATTCAAATACTGGAAAATAGGTTGAATGGTTATAAGAAAGACAGTTTGAATAATATTCAAAAGGTCGCGGTTTTGAAATACAATCCTTATAATGATACAGGTGGGGATCAGAGTTTTTCTTTAGTGTTACTTGATGGTAAGATGAACGGTGTGCTGATTACGAGTCTTCATTCAAGAGGAAGCACGAGAATTTATCTTAAAGATATTAAGTCAGGAGTTAGTGAACTGGAGTTATCAAAGGAAGAAAAACAAACTTTGAAACAAGGGTTAGAAGAGTAAATGATCGGGATATTGATGTAGGTCCAGAAATAAGCAAAGCTTGCGAGCTTCGCTCTTAAGTTTGGGATGACACTTCGCTGTTAAAAATTTTACAGCTTGTGCCAAATAAAAAATATGAAAAAAATTGCAGGTTTTTTTGGAAATCTTACAAAAGCTCAACAGGTTTTAGTTGTAATAATCATGGCAGTGGTTTTATATTGTGTTTCCGCCGGAGTCTCCTATTCAATTTTTTCAGCAGCTGGTGTTAGTCCATCAGGAAGTACCGGTAGTCAGAGTAATGCTGCTGTTCCGGGAGCTAACGGAATAGTAGAAGAAGATCCAAATTTACCAAGAACTGAAGTCTGTCCTTTAGATGGCGAGATGCATACGAAACCGGCAAAAGATCAGTGGGAGAAGAGAAGACCGCTTGCTGTGATGATTGAAAATCATCAGGAATCCCGCCCGCAATCAGGTCTATCATCCGCTGATGTAGTATATGAAGCAGTGGCTGAGGGCGGTATCACCCGCTTTATGGCAGTTTTTCTTTGTAACTTTGGAGATGCACAAGTTGGACCTGTCAGAAGCGCCAGAACTTATTTCTTAGACTGGCTTTCAGAATATGATGCGCTTTATGCTCACGTTGGGGGAGCAAATACACCCGGACCTGCAAATGCTTTGGGTCAAATTATTGATTACAAGATTAAAGACTTAAACCAATTTGGTATTGGATATCCCACATTTTGGAGAGATTATCAGAGGCTCGGCAGGCCGGTTGCAACAGAGCACACAATGTATTCTACAATCAATAAACTTTGGGAAATTGGTGAGAAAAAAGGTTGGGGAGCTGCTGATGCTCTGGGCCTCAGATGGGACAAAAACTTTGTGCCGTGGAAATTCTTAAAAGCTGGTGAAGCCGTAAATGCAGGAGCCGCTGCAAACAAAATTGATGTTAACTTCTGGGAGTCACAAAAGGATTATCAAGTTGAATGGAATTATGATTCTACATGTAATTGTTATAAGAGAAAGAATGTAGGAGCTGACCATATGGATTTAAATAATAAGAAGCAGCTCTCACCAAGCACTGTAATTGTTCAATATCAAAAAGAATCAAGAGCAAATGACGGCTACGAAGGAAATGCACATATGCTTTACGGAAACAAGGGCCCTCAGAATCCTTCAGGTGAGGCATTAATCTTTATGAACGGTAAAGTCATAAAAGGCACATGGAATAAAGCCAACAGGCTCGCCCGAGAGGTTTTTAAAGATGAAAGCGGAAAAGAAATCTCCTTTGTTCCCGGACAAATTTGGATTCAAACTGTACCACAAGGTAGCGCTGTTACATATTAACTTCTTACTGCTTCTGTCTTGCCGAGGTATTTACATAATTGAGGAACTTTGGTATACAATAGTCCTAGGTTGGATCATTAAGTGAATTTAACTTCTGCCAGAAAATAATCATGGAAGAACTCTTTGTTTCAAAAGTCAGGGTCAAAATATTACAGCTCTTTTTAACTACAAAAGACGATCTCCTTCATGTCAGAGAAATAGTCAGACGAGTTGATGAGGAAATTAATGCGGTTCGCAGGGAGCTTGCAAGAATGGAAAAATACGGGATGGTTACATCGGAGTGGCGGGCGAACAGGAGGTTTTATAAATTCAGAAAAGATTATCGTTTTTATCCGGAGTTGCTCGCGTTGGCTATAAAATCAACAGGTCTGGGTGGAGGAATTATTAAAAATAAATCTGGATTGGGTAGAATAAGATATGCCTTAATGGCGGTTAGATTTGCCCAAAACGGGATCTCAGGATCTGAAGATGTAGATCTTCTGGTAGTTGGACAAATTGTTTTACCTGAGCTTCAATCTTTGGTTGCTGACGAACAGTCAAAAAGAGAGAGGGAGATTAATTATTCTTTTATGGATGAAGCGGAGTTTAACTTCAGGGTTAAAAGACGGGATCCGTTTATATTAAGAGTTCTTACTCAGCCCAGGATTATGTTAATAGGTGATGAAAATCAATTGGTTGAGAGTGTGATCGTATAATTGATGGAAGTTTTTAGAGATGAGATTAAGATTGTTTCTAATACTGGTTTTAATAGTGCTTTCTGTTTTTGCGGTTTCGCCGCGAATTAACTTACCCCAAACAATTAAGATACCTTATTTTAATACTGAACTTGGCGGACTAGCAGGCAATTTTCCCTTAAAACTTGGTTTGGATTTACAGGGCGGGACTCAGCTCGTTTTAAATACCAAAATGGATCAAATTCCACAGGAAGATCGCGATAACGCACTTGAATCAGCAAAGGATGTTATCGAAAAACGGGTTAACTTATTTGGAGTTTCAGAATCTGTTGTTCAGACCTCAAAGATAGGTGAACAGCGAAGAATACTAGTAGATTTACCTGGAGTAAAAGATGCATCTGCTGCGACTGAATTGATAGGGAAAACTGCCCAGCTTGATTTTAGAGAATTGGTTGAAGCCCCTAAAAATCCTGAATCAACAGAAAGTGCAGGTTTTACTTTTAATTCAACAGGGCTAACAGGTGCTGATCTAAAAAGATCGCAGGTTGTTTTTTCGCAGGGTAATGGTGGGGATAGTGGAGCACAGGTTGGAATAGAGTTCAATGAAGAGGGCGCAAAAAAGTTTGGTGAAATCACCAAAAGAAATATTGGAAAACCGCTCGCGATATTTTTAGATGACAGGCCTATTGGAGATAATCCTCCTGTTGTCCAGCAGGAAATTTTGGGAGGAAATGCAGTTATTTCCGGAAACTTTACGACCGAAGAAGCAAAAGCCTTATCAGTACAGCTAAACGCCGGTGCACTTCCTGTACCGATTGAAATTTTAGAACAAAGAGTTATTGGTCCATCGTTAGGAGCGGAATCAGTTAAAGCCAGTATTATCGCCGGAATAATCGGTCTAATTACTGTTATTTTGTATATGGCTTTTTATTACGGCAGACTTGGATTAATCGCCGATTTGGCTTTAATAATCTATACACTTTTCGTGCTGGCGATTTTTCAAACTGGATTATTTCTGATTCCTCCGGTGACGTTAACTTTACCGGGAATTGCAGGATTTGTTCTCTCAATTGGTATGGCTGTTGATGCAAATATTCTGATTTTCGAGAGAATGAAAGAAGAGATTCGTTGGGGTAAATCAAGAAAACAGGCATTGGAACTCGGATTTAACAGAGCATGGGCTTCAATCAGAGATTCAAATATCTCCTCACTTATTACTGCTGCAATTTTGTATTCTATAGGGACAGGGCTTGTTAAAGGATTTGCAATAACTTTAGCAATCGGAGTTTTGGTTTCAATGTTTACGGCAATTTACGTAACAAGAACAATTTTAAAATTATTCATAAGGACCTGATGTCTTCGCAGTATGTAAAATTATACTGCTCAGTCATCAGAACCTTGCCTTTTTAAACAAAGGATTAGAAAAAGAAAGGAAGTTTAAAAACGTAAAATAACATGGCAAATTTTAAATCAAAAAATCCTAAATTCGAACATTTAAGAAAAAAATGGGTAGCCCGCGAAAAAGAAACCTCACAAAATTTAATCGACAAACATATCCGCCATATTGCTGCAACTTCTCTTGGAGGGTTAATGCTTATGTCGACTCCCGGTGTTGCTATGACAACCCCGCCTGTTAATCATATTGAAGCTGATCAGGGAAAAATTTCTGCATCAACCAGTCAAAATGCACTTTTGGCTTCTGAGCTTGTGGATAAATTACCTGCAGAAACAACAAAATTATCAGATGCGCAGGATCAGGAGATAATCGGTTTGATTAAAAAAGATTTTAATCTTGATGTTAAAGCGGAAATTGATAATGAGCCAAGCTCGTCTCCTCCTAAAAGATTAAATAGAACTTACGGAGTTATTGGCGGTGAACAGCACTTGTACAGATATCCTGGAGATACTTTAAATGCGCATGCCAGAGATGCTCAGGATTGGGCAATGTACGGAGGAGCAGGAATTGCACCCGGACTAGGAGCGTATGGCTATTTTGCACCATCTAAAGAAGCGGTGACTCCGGAAATTGAACAGCGCGAGAGATATTATTTGGCAGTACAGACATTTTTATCCCCGGGGTTTGCCGAAAGAGTTGGTGAGTATAGAGATTTTTATAAATTCAGAAAAATGTTAGTTATTAATCCTAAAACAGGTCAGGCAGTTGTTGCAGTTATTGGAGATGCAGGCCCTGCAGAATTTACCAAAAAACATTTAGGCGGAAGCCCTGAAGTTATGCATGAGCTGGGTTTAGCCGGAGGTCCGCGAAAAGGTCCGGTGCTATACTACTTTCTTGAAGATCCTGACAATAAGATTCCATTGGGTCCAATAAATCTTACTGAGGAGTTAAAATAATGGAATCTTGCGACTCTGCGCGTCTTAAGATTCCATTAGGACCAATAAGTCTGACTGAGGAGGTTAAATGAGAAAATTTTACAGCCATTTAGTTGAAATAGAAGAAGTGACAATTGAACTTGACTCAATTGAACTTGCACCTCATGAAAAGCATGAATTGGCAGGTCTTGTTGATTCAAATTTACATAACGTGATTATGGATTCAATTTTCTCAAAATTATCTGAAGAAGATAAACATGCATTTTTGCATAAACTTAAATCTAATAATCATGATGAAATTTGGGAATTCCTAAATTCAAAATCCACAGATATAGAAAGTGAAATTAAAAAAGCTGCAAAAGAAATTAAAAAGCAACTAAAAGAAGATGTTTCAGAAGCTAAAAAAATAAGCCCGCCCAAGAAGGAAATAAAATGACTCATCTAATGCGATTTAAAGTTTGGTTTTTCGTGGCCTCGACACTTTTAATAGTGCCGGGATTGATATTTATTCTAATGGGGGGGTTAAAGTTCGGAATTGATTTTACCGGAGGTGCGCTTTTGGAATATCAATTTAATAATAGTGTAACAAAAGAACAGCTTGAAGAATTTGGTGCAGTAGTCCCGTCGGGTAACAACACTTATATAATCAGAACTCCAATTTTATCAACAGACGAATTGCAAAATCTGAAAAAGAATATAACCGATAAGCACGGAGAATTTCAGATAAGGCGCGAAGAAAATGTTGGTCCGACAATTGGAAAAGAATTGGAACAAAAAGCTGGAATTGCTTTGCTGATTTCCTGGACTGCGATTATTTTATATATTTCTTTTTCTTTCAGAAAAGTTCCTAAGCCAACTTCATCTTTTAGATTTGGAGTTACTGCAATCGCGGCTTTGGTTCATGATGTTTTGCTAGTTGTTGGCGCGTTTGCAATTTTTGGATACTTTTTTGGAGTCGAAGTCGATACGCTTTTTGTAACTGCGCTTTTAACTATCGTTGGTTTTTCGGTTCATGACACGATAGTGGTTTTTGACAGGATCCGGGAGAATTTACCTAAACACTTGTCCAAAAAGTTTTCGGATGTTGTTGATATTTCAATTTCCCAAACTCTATCGAGATCTTTAAATACCTCCCTGACAGTTGTTTTTGTTTTAACAGCATTACTTTTATTTGGAGGAGTAACAATCAAATGGTTCGTTGTCGCGTTACTTATCGGAATTATTTCAGGAACATACTCTTCAATTTTTAATGCCTCGGCATTACTGGCATATTGGGAAGAAAAATTAGGACATTAGTTGTCACTTATTATGCTATATGAAAATATTCAATTATGAGGAAAAGCAGAGGAAAATTACTTTTAATTTTAATTGTCTTGGCACTTCTAAGTAATATAATTACACTTCATTCTATTTTAAATGCAGATTTCTTGAAACAAATATACGGAGAAATACCTAAATGGTTTAGGATTTATGAGTCTATAGATTTATTGTTAGGTATAGTAGCGGTAATTGGTATTTGGTTTTGGAAAAGCTGGGCAGTGTTTATTCTTCGGATACATAACTACTTTTTACTTAGTTGCTTATTTTGTTCTTAAACCCCTTAACGGGATAAATACCTCACTTATAACACTCCTAATTATTATTATTTTATGGTTTTGGGCAATTTATAGAAAATGGAACTTCTTTAAATAATTTAATCTGATATTTTCTTAATTTCTTCAAGCAAATATTCTCGGCTGTTTTTTGTTGAGTCTTCTAAAACTTCCTGAAAGAGTTTATTTAAAATTTCTCCAACTTTAGGCCCGGGTTTAATTTGTAAAATTTCCATAACGTCACTTCCTGAAATCTTCAAGTCAGAAACTGCAAAAGGTTTTTTCAAAACTTCTTTAATTCTTTTTTTAAATTCTTCTGTTCTCCATGATGTTTCTGTCGGAGTTCCCCCACCTAATCTATCCGAAACCCGAAGAGCCATCATATCTTCAATATTTTCCAGCCCGACATTTTTTATGAATCTTCTAACGGCAGAATCTGTTTGAATTTCAGAAACTGAAAACATATGCCATCTAATTAACCGATATAATCTGTCTGAATCTTTTTTCGAAAGCCTTAATCTTTCAGAAATTTTTTTAGATAAATTTGCACCAACTGTTTCATGTCCATAAAAAGTTACGTTTCCGGAAGAATCTGTTCTGAAAGTTTGCTTTTTACCGATATCATGAACTAGAGCTGCAAGTCTAACGAGCGGATCTTTGCTTGGACAAAATTTCAAAGATAAAAATAAATGCTCACCTATGTCATAAATCCGGTCATGTTTTGGTCCTTCCTGAACAATTCCAAAACAATCTGTAACTTCAGGAAGAATATAATTTAATAGTCCGGTTTCTTTAAGTAAAACAGCGCCTTGGTAAGCATTATCGGATTCTAGTATTTTAAAAAGTTCATCATGAATTCTTTCCCATGAAATATTTTGAATAAGCGAGCTGTTTTCTGCAATTGATTTAAAAGTTTTTTCTTCAATTTTAAAATTAAGTTGAGATGCAAATCGGATCGCCCGCATCAATCTTAAAGCATCTTCTTTAAATCTAATACTAGGATCTCCAACTGCTTTTATTATTTTAGCTTTTAAATCATCTTGTCCATTAAACGGATCAATTATTTTTAGAGATTGCTTCGCTTCGCTCACAATGACGCTAAGAGCCATTGCATTGACTGTAAAATCACGTCGGGCTAAATCCTCATTAATATCTTTTGTCCAGGATACTTCTTCCGGGTGTCTTGAGTCTTTATAATTACTCTCCTTCCTCATTGTTGTTATTTCTAATATTTCAGGAGAGTAATTAGAGGCGAGTGATTTATCACGAGACTCATATTCACCTTTAAGAGGAATCCCAACAGTCCCGAATTGATTATTGTTGAATCCGTCCGGGAAGAGCTCTAAAATTTGTTCAGGTGTCGCTTCGGTTGTTAAATCCCAATCTTTATGTGTTCTTTTGAGCAAAATATCACGCACGACACCGCCTACTAAGTAAGTTTTGAAGTTTGCCTGCGAAAATTTGCTCAGCAGCTTGTATATTTCATCTGGTAGAATGATCTCCATTAGTTAATTTTACAGGAATGACAAAGGTTTGGCGAATCAAAGAAAAAACAAAAGAGGACATAATCGAACAACTTCTATTGAATCGTGGCTTAAAAACCGAAGAGGAAGAGGAAAAGTTTTTTAACTGCAAAATTTCAGATTATGAAAAAGATTTGGAAATTCCGGGAATTGAAAAAACTTTAGTAAGAATTAGGAAAAGTATTGAATTGGGAGAGTTAATCATTGTTTTTGGAGACTATGACGTTGATGGGGTGAGTGCATCAGCTATTTTATACAAGGGCTTAACATCAATAGGCGCTAAAGTTTTGCCTTATATTCCTCATCGGGAAAAAGAAGGTTATGGATTATCAAAATTGGGACTCGATTTTGCCAGGGATTCCGGCGCTAGTTTGGTTATAACTGTGGATAACGGAATTGTGGCTTTTGAGGAAGCCGAATATGCAAAATCAATTGGCTTAGATTTAATTATTACAGATCACCATACTTTGTCTGACAAAAAACCAGATACATATTCTATTGTTCATTCGACAAAAATTTGTGGAGCTGCTGTTGCCTGGGCATTAATTAGAAACGAAATTAAAAAAGATCTGGCTGATGAATTACTAGAATTTGTTGCAGTTGCAACTATCGCGGATATGATGCCGCTTCTCGGGATAAACCGTGCGTTGGTTAAAGAGGGTTTAGTCAGATTAAACAAAACCAAGAATTTGGGATTCTTGGCGTTATTTAAAGAATCAAAGATAGAAAAAGGTTCAATTACCTCTTATGAAATTGGTCATATTATCGCGCCAAGAATTAATGCAATTGGAAGACTTGAGCATGCAATCGATGCCTTAAGAATGCTTTGCACAAAAGATGAGGTAAAGGCGAAAAAATTAGCAAAACTTTTGAGTGAAGCAAATACTAAAAGGCAGGAGTTTACGGCAAAAGCTTATGATGAAGCGCAACTTGTGGCAGAAAAAAATATCAATGCAAAAATTCATGTTTTATTTTCAGCAGATTGGCATCCTGGAATTATTGGATTAGTTGCAGCGAGGATAACTCAAAAGTATTCAGTACCGTCAATAGCAATTTCTGTGGGCAAAGAGACAGCAAAGGGTTCTGCGCGAAGCGTTAACGGGATTAATATAACTGAGCTTTTACGAAGTTGCGAAGATTTACTGGTTGATATTGGCGGGCATGCAGGAGCTGCAGGGTTTAGTATAGTAAGTGAAAAAATTTCTGTTTTTAAAAATAAAATAGAAAAAGAAGTTATTAAATTAGATTTTGAATCGGATAAAGATTTACTCGAAATAGAATGCGAAATTCCTTTTTCTAAAATAACAAAAACTCTAGTTAAAAAAATTGAAGAATTTGGTCCGTTTGGAATGAGTAATCAGCAACCCTTACTTGCTTCAAATAATATGAAAATTTCTGACATCAGAACTGTTGGCGCAGGAAAACATTTAAAATTTAAAGTGACCGCAGGTCATCTTGAAGTTGATTCAGGACCCACAATCGATGCAATTGCTTTTAATATGGGGGAACTTGAATCTTTTTTCCAAGCTGGACAACTTGCGAATGTTGCATATTTACTTGAAATAAATAAATTTAACGGAAGAGAAACTTTGCAGCTTAAAGTTCGTGATATTCAACTTTCTTAGTTGTGATTTTTACAAAAAGTGCTATACTTATTCTTATGTCAGACAGAAGAATTTCTAAGTGGTTTAGTTTTTTTAACTTTTATTTTACCTTCCGTAAAGAGGGAGCTGTTTGATGGCTTAAAAGCCTAAAGCAAGTTCCCCCGACAGGGGGATTTTTTTTGTCCATATGAGCAAAGTTGTTAAGTTGAATTTAAACAAAATAATAATAGCCGGCCCTTGTGCTGCGGAAACACGTGAACAGGTTTTAAAATCGGCTCGTGAAGCCAAAAAACGAGGGGTTAAGATTTTGCGAGCTTCTCTGTGGAAGCCCCGTACAGAACCGGGATTTGAAGGTGTAAAAGAAGCGGGAATCCCCTGGCTTATCGAAGTCGCAAAAATGGGCTTAACACCGGGGACAGAAGTGTTAAATGCAAGGAATGCAAAAACGGTTTTATCGGCAATTGCCAAAAATGTCGAAAATCCCTCCGCTTTAATTTGGATAGGAGCCAGAAACCAAAATCACGATGAACAAGTTGCAATCGCAAAAGCTGTTAAAAAATATCCATGGGCCCGCTTCATGTTTAAGAACCAACCATGGAGACATGAAAAGCATTGGAGAGGAATCCTAAAACATGTATTAAGTTCAAAAATTGGAAAGGATAAAATCTTTCTATCTCATCGCGGATTTGATCCGGGAACTGATGAGCCACGCGACCCAAAACTTTTACGTAATTATCCAGATTATAAAATGGCTATGAGAGTTAAAACTGAAGAAGATGTTGATATGATTATTGACCCGTCTCATATGGGAGGCACTGTTGAAAACGTTATAAAAATTACAAAAGAAGCGATGAGACATAAAGAAAATGGAATTTCCTTTGACGGTTTTATTTTTGAAATTCATCCAAACCCAACAGTGGCATGGACTGATGCAAAACAGCAATTAACATGGGAGCAGTTTGATGAATTAATGGAAGAGTATATAAAATTGCAAAATAAATACTCATCCAAATCCAAAGAATCGGGCGCGCAGGTTTCATTTTAATGTTAGATACAAAATCGAAGATTCATATCGTTGGTGGTACTGGTGCTATGGGAACATGGCTTAGGGTTTTTTTGGAATCATTAGACTATTCAGTATCCATTAGTGATGAGAAAAAAGCAGCTGAAAATATTGAAGAAAAAGATTTATTTTTCATTTCGGTGCCGATTGAAAAATCCTCAGTTGTCATATCTGATATATCCAAACAAACAAAAAAAGACTGTCTGATAGTCGATCTTTCTTCCTTAATGGAATTGAATTCGGAGGTTTTAAAAAATTGCGATAGACCGGCTATGTCCCTACATTTTTTATTCGGACCGACAGTAAGTTCGATCAAAAACCAAAAAGTTATTTATAAATCCTACAAAGCGGATGGGGCTGGTTATGATCTTCTGGATATTTTTAAAACAGAAGGAGCACACATTATAGAAATGGATTCGAAAAATCATGATTTTCAAATGGCGCATGTTCAATCACTAACTCATTTTATAAATCTATGTTTTGCCAAAACTCTAATTGATGACAAAATCGGATTAAGGGGGGATATCTCAACTCCGATATTTTTATCCCAACTTTCGACAAGCTTAAGGGTTTTAGCTCAGAACCCGAGATTAATAGGGGAGATACAAATGCTAAACCCGCAATTTGCTCCGGTTTTGAGAAATTTTATTGAAACCCAAAAAGAAATAGCCGGAAAAATTAAGGATAAAAATATTAGTGAATTGGCTGATAAAAT
>JAKFWZ010000057.1 GCA_021731695.1 Candidatus Daviesbacteria bacterium
CCCGGGAGCATCCCTGATTCATTTCCATAAGTCGAATTATGCATAATTTTTTTCACAAAACAACTGATTATTTACATCTTGACCAGTTTTGATATAGTTGACAAGTGTGAACCGTTTAGTGTAAAAAGTTAAACAAGCTGCCTGTAGTATTTTTTACTGTTAATCACAAAAGTGATAACAGGAAACTAGCACTGACGTAAGTTAGAATAGTTTCCAAAAAACAAAGAGAAACGGAAAACCAATAAATGGCGACAAAAACAAGAAAATCTAAAGCAGCAAGAAGAAGCTCCTCTCAAAGCAGAGTAACTGTTGACCGCGGAGAAAAAGCTGAGAAAAAAGATTCTTCATCATCAGAAAACTTCCTGGATAAAATTCAAACAGACTTAGAAAAAAATCAATCTTACCTAAATTTAGTTTTAGGAGCATTAATCGTTATCGTCCTCGGAGTTTTAGTTTATAACTACTTCAATAAACCAACAGAACAACCCGGAGATCTCGGACCTGCACAGCAAATGACTGATGAGTCAGGTGATGTAACAATAGAAGGGCTTCCTGGAAAATACACTGTTAAAGAAGGCGATACATTATTTCTGATAGCTCAAAAATATTATAATGACGGCGAAAAATATGAAGAGATTAAGAGTGAGAATAATTTAACAGCAGATTCAATTGAAGTTGGTCAGGAATTAACAATCCCGAGAATTGAAACTATGGCAGATGCTTCAGCTTCACCGGAAGCTTCAGACGCAGCAATGGCACAGGCATCAATAGAGCCATCTCCTTCTGCATCACCTTCCCCAGAAGCTATGGCAGAAGCATCTCCTGCACCTGTAGAATCTGGCACAGATTTCGGTAAAGGCGGAGCTGAAAACCAGACAATTTGGGGCGAAAGCATCACAGGAGATTCTTATACTGTAGCGGAAGGCGATTGGTTATCAAAAATTTCCGGCAGGGCTTATAACGGAGACATCATGATGTACAATGCAATTGCTCAGGCTAATAATATTACAGACCCTAACAGAATCGAAGTCGGGACTGTTCTGAAAATCCCCCGCAAGTAATTTTACTTCCAGAGTTTTATGAAAAATAATCTGCCAAAAACACTCTCAATCCTTCTTTCGTTTGTTCTTGTCGCGTATTTATTTTCTCTCTATTTACCTGATTTAATTGAAAAACATTCACTTAAGGTTCCGCCCGCGTATAAAAAATTAGACAATGTTCAGGGGGTTTCTATTAGTTCAGAGTCCGGAAAAGTTAAATATCCCCAGGATTACACGATTGTTTTACTCGGTGATTCGATGACCGAAACACTAGGTAATGCGGATGAATTGCGCGGGTATTTAAATGAATACTACCCGGATAAAACTTTCGAAGTACTAAATTACGGCTACGGATCAACTAATATAACTTCGGGAAGAGAAAGATTAACCGGGACCACTTATCATGCAAACCGCGACTTCAGACCTATTCTCGATATTGATTACGACTTTTTAATCATTGAGTCTTTCGGTCATAATCCTTTATCCCAATATTCCGGAGAAGAAGGAATAAAGCAGCAGAATAAAGTTTTAGATGATATGTATTCGCTCCTAGCTTCGGAGTCCGCCAGAGAAAAGATTATTTTTATGTCGACAATTGGAACTGACAAAATAACTTATGCTAAAAATTCTCAAAAAGATTTAAGTCCGGAAGTCAGAAAACAGTGGGCACAGGAAAGGGACAGTTATTTAGAGAATCATCTTTCCCAGGCTAAATTTTACGGCTTGCGTTCGATAGACGTTTATCACGCCTCGCTTGATTCTCAGGGAAATGTTAAGGATTATTTAGTGAGAGATGATGACAATATTCACCCTTCACCTAGTGGAACTTTGTTCATAAGTAAAAAAATCGCAGACTTCTTCCACGATAACAATCTTATCCAATAATTGTATCTTCATTCAGTACAGGCTAGAATTCTTTTATGCGAACCACAATAACACTCAGAGACTTAACAGCTGAGAAAATCGAAAATGAAGAATACAAGGATTCAATTCCGGAATTTTATACGCTTACTTCTGTTGTAGAAAATATTCCCTGGCATTTAAACCAGAGTGTTTTTAATCATTTAGTCAGCTCTTTTAAAGCTATGACAGATATTATTAACGGGGAGGTTATAAACGACTTATCTCCTGAATCAGTAAAATCTATCAGAAATTATTTAAACGAGGATATTGATTCACTTCCGATTTCAGAATTATTAAAACTCGCAGCACTACTTCATGATGTCGGCAAGGATAAAACAATTCAGCATCTTCCGAATGGATCAACTATATGCCCGGGGCACGAAGCTGAAAGCGCCAACAGAATACCTGAATATGCGCGGGTCTTTGGTTTAACAGAGGATCAGGAAAAATTTTTACATCAACTCGTTGCAAATCATGATTATGTCCATCAGGCGGTTGCCAAAACCCGGGAAAGCGATTCTGCTGATGAAAATATTAAGCTCCTAAAAGAACAGCTCGGAGAGAAATATATTGCAATTTGCCTACTCTCGCTTGCTGATATGCAGGGAGGCGATTTAAGGAAATCAAATCCTGAAGAATTTGAAAAATATCAGGAAATTCTAAAGTATTTTTTAGAGCACTAAGAGCGGGAGACGGGATTCGAACCCGCGACCTCCCCGCCAAGGCGGGGCATACTACCACTGAATCTTAATGAGCGGCGAACCAGACTCGAACTGGCGACATTCTCCTTGGGAAGGAGACATTCTACCACTGAATTACCGCCGCAATTCAGGGAAATTATATCATTGACTGCAGGTAAACGGAGTGTCCTTGTGAAGCTTAACTAATCCTCCCCACTCTACAACCGAAAAACCATTTCGTTCAAATCCTGAAACATCCGGGGGAAGCACAACTTTAAACTCATCCAAAGCCTCAAAATACAGGCTTATTCTGTGGATAGAATCAGGTTTAGGTGAAACCTCGATAGGCTCGATATAGTCTAAATTATCCCGACTAACAAAGCCGATAAAATAATAGTTTTGTTTTGGTAAGGTTTTCTCCCAATATTCCTTAAAATCTTCAGATTCCTTCGGATTCAAACCGGCTTTCGGGAGAATTTTACTTAAGAATTCGGGCAGAGCTTCATATTTAACAACAAATCCTTTTTGAGGTTTCTCAATCTCGTCATCTCTAATCGCTGCTTCATAATAAAGATAGCCGCTCGTTATTCGTTCGTCGTTCATCGATAAAAGCTGGCCATCGGAGCTCGCTTTAACATTCCAGCCATTTTCCATATCATACGGCGGATCGGTATATGTAAAGTGGCCTTTAGGAAAAACTTTTACATTAATATTCTTTGGTTTTTCTGGATACAAATAAACTGCAGGTTTGCAGTGAGGCGTCCACCATGCATTCTTAAAACCAGCCGATACTCCGAACTTAAACCATTCCAGCTGAAGCTGATCTTTACCCTCACTAATTTGCTGCTCAGGCATCATAACCTCTGAGCCATTTGCAACGGAACCATCATTTGAAACAGTTGGTGCGCCTGTGATTCCTGGTATTGGCTTATCTAAAACCATTCCATTAACCACTCCAGATGAAAAGTTTTTGCATTCCAAAACTTCCTGAGGCAGCTCTTGTTTACCAGGATCCCAATATATATCCGCAATCCAAAATTTCTGTCTGTCATTCGGTTCATTATTGTAACCATCAGCTTCAATCGACATACCAGCATCATCAATATAAACCGCCGCAATTATCCCGTGATCCGAAAGCTTTAAATTTACTGCCTGACCATTTGGCGCTTCAAAACTATAATTGTAGCCTTTCCCTCTAACTTCACCTCCATTTTTATCTGTAACTTCAGCAACATTATTAGGATAGTAAACTGTATATTTTTTATTATCCGTCGCTGTTACAGTCGGGCCTCCAAGCCAATGGTGTGGTTGACCGGTTGTGGCAATAATAAATGAGTTTTTCGGAATAATTACTCCTCTCTTAAGCCTCCTGTAACTAGTATCGCTGCCCAAATTGATATCCAGCTCATCCGCCCCTCCGTACGAGTACCCAGGAGCCTGTAATGTCGGTGCATTTGTATTCCTGTAGTCTTCAGGCGCACAATTTCCTACGATAGTAGTTACATTGTTTGTCTCACTTTTCGGTAATTTTAGAGGAAAGATCATAATTCCAATAAGCAGCGAAAAGACAATTAGAGTTAAACCAATGTAGTTAAAACCTTTTTGGGAAAATTTCATCTTCATTTCCAGTTTACCTCGAAGGGAGTTTCTTGTAAAATCACACTTAAGCCGGTGTAACTCAGGGGTAGAGTAACTCTTTCGTAAAGAGTAAGTCATGGGTTCAAATCCCATCTCCGGCTCCCAGAAAATAGGCTATAATACATATCGCTATGCGAAGACCAATCTACCGTTCATCCTTTAAACCAAGGTCAATCAGAAAATCCGAATCCCGAGCAAAAAAACAATTATTCATAAATTTATTTCTGGTTATAGTCCTCGTTTTTGTTTTCTTTACCTGGGTGCTTCCCTTTCTCATAGGATCCCTCAGCTTTTTAAATAAAAACAAACCCAAAGTTGATGTCGAAGCATTAAAAATCGACGAAGCAATTGCACCACCTGTTTTATATATTCCGTTTGAATCAACAAACAGCGCAACACTTTCAGTCTCAGGTTACTCAACTCCACTGACAAAAGTTGAACTATTTATAAATGAGGAATTAAAAAGTCAGGCGACAACTGACTCTGACGGGAAATTTAACTCTGATTCTTTAGTTTTAGAAAAAGGTCAAAATAATATTTATGCAGTCACTTTAAATGATGCTGATAAACGGAGCTTGCCTTCAAAAACAATTAAATTATTTTATAGCGATGATAAACCCATCCTTGAACTCAGCGAACCTGCGGACAATGCACAAGTTAACGGTGGTGATAAAAAAATTCGTTTTGTCGGAAAAACAGATCCTGATAATTCCGTAACGATTAACGGAATTACTATTATTGTAAATTCAGAAGGTAATTTTTCTACAGATGTCGGGTTGTCTGAAGGTGACAATACAATTACTGTTGAATCCTCAAATTCTTTTGGTAATAAAAATTTACTTCTGAAAATTGTTAAGTATAATCCTCAAGCTTCCCCTTCTCCGTCTGCTAATCCATAATAATTTCCGGCCAAAGCAAATACTAAAATTAGTATTGGCGGAAAAAATAAACTGTTAATAAAAAAGCTATTGATCCAAACTCCGACAAAAAGCGCCAGATATAAAGCATTAACAGGTTTTTTCTTTAAAAATCCTTTTGCAAATTGATAAATAATCCTTGCTGCAAAAATTCCTAAAATTAGAGTTCCCACAATTCCTGTGGTTGCCATAATAAATATTAAACTTGAATCAATTCCTGAACCTGAATTTCCTCCGTCATAAGAAAAGGTTTTGTTTAAATTTAAATTCTCGCTGGCATCTCTAATATTATTAAATCCAACTCCAAAAATCGGACTTGATTGAAAAAGTGTTAAGCCTTTTTCCCAGGAATAAAATCTTTCTGCTGCAGAAGTATCAATATCAAATCCTCCTTCAATTCTTAAGGCAAATGGCGGATAAATTAAATACAAAACTAAAGGAAGTAAAAAAAGCGGTACTAAAAGTAAACGCTTAGATAGTAAAAGTAAAATAAAAAGTCCGCCAAACAACATCAAATATGCACTTCTTGAAAAGGTCAAAATTATTGAAACAAAAAGTAAAAGTGATAAACCGATGTTGTATCTGTTTTCGCTAAAATATTTTTTAAAGCTTTCCGCTTTTGCATTTAATAATTCATATACGGCAATCAAAAATCCAAAATTCAAAAATGTCCCGGCGAAATTCGGATCTAAAAATGTCGAAAATAATCTGAACTTATGTGGGTCATAACCCAAGATTGAATATATATCCAAATCAGGAAAAACTAAAAGCTGAATAAATCCGGCAATGGCCAAAATAAAACAATCAATTTTAACTAAACTAAACAGTTCGCTTCGTCCTAAAATTCTGGCGCGGGTAAGATAAAACACCAGATAAAAAACAGAGGAATAAATAATGAATCTGAGCAGGTAAAAAATTCCCGACAAATTAAAACTAAATAGTAAACTTAAAAAACCCATTAACCAGAATCCTGTAAGCCAGTATAAATTCTGAGGGACTTTTTTTTCTTTTTTGATTGCTGTATTCCAAATCAAAGTAAATACGAGTCCTGCCAGAAGTAAAACATCTGTTATCGATACGGAAAAAGTAGTTTGGGCAAAAGGAAATTGTCCGAATTCTCCGAGAGTGACTGAAAGTATTGCACCGATAAAAAGAAAAAAAGGAAGATACATATTAAATTCCGGATTTAAGTAATCCAAAGAAAGTTATTTTCTTTGGATAGATATTCTCCATTATATAATCTATCGGGACTTTAATATTGGACTGAATTTTTTTCCTTTTCTGCAAAAGCCCTGGGAAGTTTTTAATAATATAATATTCAGCTTTTATCGCCTCTTTAAAATACCCCTCTCCCGCTAAAAATCTGATTGTATTTAAATTAACTAAAATAATTTTTAACCAATTTAAATCGCGGGCAAAAAGTTCTAATGGAAAGTTTTTAATAATCGTCATTGTCATATTTCTGTATTGTAAATATTCTGTAAAAGCCGGAATTTTAGAAGAAGTCGCTTTATGTTTATGGTAGATAATTGCAGAAGGTTCATAAAAAATCTTAAATCCTGCAAATTGCGCGCGAAGTGAAAAATCTACATCTTCCATATAAGCAAAATAATCATGATCTAAAAATCCGATTGTTTCGAATACTTCCCGTTTTATTAAACAACCACCACCACAAACTAAAAATACAAATCCGGAATTATTATAATTATTTGCATAATCTCCAAAGCCGATATTATTTGCATGTCCTACTGCATCTATATAGTCACCTGCTGAATCAATTAATTTTGGATGGTCCATTTGCAAAATTTTTGCAGCAATCAGCCCTGCTTTTTTCTTTTTAACCGAAGTCACAAGATTTTTAATACAATTTTTATCAACTTTCGTATCGTTATTAAGTAAAAACATATAATTGCCTGTACAAATTTTAACTCCTAAGTTTATTGCGCCAGAGAAACCAATATTATTTTTAAGCTCTATCAGATTAACTTTTGGATATTTTTTTTTAATGAATTTTTGCGAACCATCTTTTGATCCGTTATCAATAATGAGGACTTCAAAATCTTTGAATGTTTGTAATTTTAGAGAATCAAGACATTTTTTTAATAGATGTTTTCCGTTCCAATTAGGGATTATTACAGAAACTTCCGGAAACTTTTTCTTCATGAGGGGAAGTTTACCAAATCTGGATTAATGATCATATATGGGCTAAAATACTCATGATCTGACTTGTCACTTGTCACTTGTCACTTGTCACTTGTCACTTGTCACTTGTCACTTGTCACTTTTTATTATGACACCTCAAATCCAAAAATGGGTAAAAGTTAATCGAAATAAATTTATTAAGAACCCTGGAAGTGTTCTCGAAATCGGCAGCAAAGATATAACCGGAAATGTCAGGGAATATTTTTCTGATGCAAAATCATTTATTGGAACTGATATGGAGCGGGGCTTTAATGTTGATTTAATTATTGATGCCCATGATTTATTAAAAAAATTTAACAAACAATTTTTTGATGTAGTTTTATGTTTTGAAATGCTGGAACATGACAGGGAATTTTGGACAACCATAAAAATAATGCATTCTTTAGTTAAAAAAGGCGGATACTTAATTATTTCCACTCCGACTTTTGGATTCCCTTTGCATCGTCATCCAAAAGATTATTTTAGATACGGCGAAGATGCATTTAGGGAAATATTGTTTAAAGATTTTAAGGTTTTAAATTTGGAAGAGATAAAAGATGATTTCGGGAATCCGGCAATTTGTGCAATTGGTAAAAAACTTTAATTCAATATTTTCTTTTTAACAAAAATTAAGAAAGTTATAAATGTTGTAGCCTCAGTTATAACAGTTATCCAAGCCGCTGCAATATAACCATACATTGGAATAAAAATTAACATCATTGCTAAATTAACTGCAAATACAAAAATATACACACCTAAAATTTGCTTAAGTAAACTTTCGCGGGATAGCAGTAATTGTCCTAAAGGAATATGCATAAACATAAAAGGAATCGCTAAAGATAAAATTTGTAAAGCAGTTCCCGCGCCAAAAAAACTTTGCGGAAAAAATGCTGTGAGAAATACCGGTAAAACTGTTAAATATATTAAAACAATTGTTCCTCCGACTCCAAATCCAAAAAGTAAACAATCTTTTACCAATTTTGAAGTTTTGTTTCCATCGCCAACAAGTTCTGAGAAAACCGGAAATAAAACTGTTCCAAATGCTGAAGGAACAATCACAGCCGCTTCTAAAAATCGATAAGCCAGTGCATAAATGCCGGTTTCTGCTCCCCCTTTCGTAAAAGATAAAATAACTGTATCTAATCTAAACGATGCAAACCCTATTGCAGATAAAATTCCATAAGGCAAAGATAAAATCAGAATTTCTTTCGCTAATTTAAAATCAAAGGGCTTAAATACAATTTTTTCAGTCAAAATCAGAGCACCAATCAAAAATAGCGCATAAATAATATGCCCGATTAAAAATGCGATCATCGCACCGATTACTCCAAAGCCCGCAAAAATTAAAATCGCACCAAAAATATAATTCATCATGTTATATAGGAAAAATCCTGTCGCAGAAATGCTGACTTTTTTAATTGCAATTAAAACTGCATCGATACTTAAAGCAACTGATTGAGGTATAAGCGAAAGCAAAGCAATTGAAGTTAGAGAAAATCTTAAACCAGAAGGATCTGTGTAGTAAAAGACAATTACCAGCACCAGAAAACAAAATGCAGTTGAAAATGCCCGCATTAAAATTGCTGTTGAAAAAAGTTTACCTAAATTATTAGGGTCTCTGGCAATATCGCGGGTTAAAACCCGATTTATTCCAAGGTCTGCAAATAAAGACAACAGTCCAAAAATAGAAAGAGCAGCGGAATATGTACCGAAATCAGTCGCTCCAACATTTCCTGCTAAGAATATTGCATACCCAAATGCAAAAAATTTAACCAGAAATTGAGAAAAAAGAAGATAAAAGGAATTTTTGAATATTAACTTGTGCATAAAATATATTATGGCAGATTCTCTGGAATATTTCTAAAGCACAAACTTGCTCTGAACAAGTCGCTCTGCATATAATCAGTTCGCTCAAATTTTCAATTCTCGCTCAGATTATGTATCGCATGCTTCTTGTATCACTTTGCGATATAATAACCCCTATGGAAGATTACCTGAAATACTCATCTGAGCCACCAAAGTCACAAACCACAATGAAAGATCATGTCGTTGATTTCTTTCAAACTTTAGTTGTATTCGCTGCTATCGGAACTGCAATTTATTGGATAATTGCCCAACCTCATAAAGTTTCCGGAAGCTCGATGTTTCCAAATTTCAAAAATAACGATTACATAATCACCGATAAGGTAAGTTACAAAATTGGAGACCCACAACGAGGTGATATAGTCGTGTTTAAAAACCCTAAAGATGAAACTGTCGATTTTATTAAAAGAATTTTAGCTGTTCCTGGAGATAAAATTAAAGTTGCAGATGGAAAGATTTATTTAAATGGCAGCGAGTTAAATGAGCCATACTTAGCAAACACCATTGTTACAAATCCTGGAGCTTTCTTAAAAGACGGTCAGGAAGTGACAGTAAATGACGGTCACTACATCACAATCGGAGATAACAGACCTGCGTCTTCTGACTCAAGAGAATGGGGTTTCATAACCAGAGCTGAAATTATCGGAAAAGTTTTCTTTAGATACTGGCCTGCAGATGTGATTGGTCTTTATCCTGCAGCATACAGAATAGAGTAGAATGAGTACCAAAAGTACCACGGGTACCACGAGATGAAAGACAAAGCAGGTAAGAGCTATCACAAACTTATTCTTTGGCGAAAAGTTGACAGAACTCCTAAAACCAACTTGCGAATTAACAGAGAAGCTTCCCCGATCTAAGGTTTTTGGGCTCCAATCTCAAATGAGGAGAGCTGTTATCTCCGTAATTTCAAATTTTGTGGAAGGTTATATGAAAGCCAGCAAAAAAGAGAAGCTACATTTCATGGAAATTGCAGAAACATCGTTACTTGAACTCGAAGCACAAAGCGAGGTTTGTTTAATATTAAATTATTGGACCAATGAAAATTATGAATTATTTGATAAAAAACGAGCAGAAGCCGGATACTTTTTATACAGGTACAGAATAAATATTAAATAGTCCCGTGATACTTTTGGTACACTTGATACTCGTGGTACCCTTTCTTACTGCGCGGGGAAGTAGTTTGAAATTGCCTGATAAATCTTTTTAACTTCTTCATTCGTTGCTTCCGGTTGTCCGTCAAATCTAATTTCCAGTTTCGCTGTTGTTCCTGTCAGAACGTATTTAACCTTCACACCTTTACCTGTAAAGTTTTTGCCTAACCGGTCTTTTAAGTCATCTTCAATTCGATCAACCTCTTCACTAACAATTCTCATAGTTAGAGCGTTCGAACCTTTTTTGGGACCAATTCCATGATGAGATCTTATTTTGCGCACCAGTTCTTCAGTTCCACGAACAGAAAGATTTCTCTTTAAAACTTCCTTGTAGGCTTCAATAATCAAATGAGGGTCTTCTAAAGCAGATAAAGCCCTTACATGACCTTCAGAAGTTTGACCTGACATTAATGCATCTTTCAAAGCATCAGGCAATGTTAAAAGTCTGATTGTATTTGAAATATATGAAGGAGATTTTGAAACTCTTTGAGCAATTTCTGAATTTGTTAAGTTAAATTCATCCATCAATCTCTTGTAGGCTTGAGCACGTTCTAAGGGATTTAAATCAACTCTTTGTACGTTTTCAACAATTGCCATCTCAAGCATACCCTGAGGAGTTGTTTCGCGAATAATAACAGGGACTTTGGCTAAGCCCACGAGTCTGGATGCTCTCCATCGTCTTTCACCGGCAATGATTTGATAACCAGCTGGAGTTTTTGCTAAAACTAATGGTTCTAAAATTCCGTGTTCACGAATTGATTCTGCGAGTTCTGCTAAAGATTCGGGGGTGATCAAGCCTCTAGGCTGAAGGGGATTTGCCTGAAGCATGTTTATGTCTATCTCAAAAATTCTCTCCGTAGGATCCATTGTTTATTGTCGGGCCGTTTTAATCTCAAACTACATTAACAGTAAGCTTACCTCTTTTTTGTTTAAAAGCTACCTTACCCTCGCTCATTGCATAGATTGTATAGTCAGATCCATATTTTGTGTTAATACCTGATACATATTTCGTACCTTTTTGTCTGATTATGATGTTACCGACCACAACTTTTTCCCCACCGTATTTTTTAACGCCGAGTCTTTTTGAGATTGAATCTTTATTTGTTCGTGTGGTTGATCCACCTGTCTTATGTGCCATATTTTGTTAAACTATCCTCTCACTCGATACTATAACTTGTGAAAATATTTGTCAAGTTTTCACGCAGTCTTTGCGAGTTTAATTTTTGTGAATTGTGATCTATGTCCAACTGCTTTTCTGTGATTTGCCTTTGGTTTATAAAAAGCTACTCTTAATTTATTTCCTGATTTTTCTCCCATAACTTCAAACTTTAATTTTTCCTTAAGAAATGGTGCTCCAAGGGTAATTTTATTTTTTTCTGAAGTAAGTAAAACTTTATCGCATTCAAACGCAGAAATTTCCCCCAGATAAGGGACACTAAATTCTTCACCCGGTTTTACAACAAATTGTTTTCCGGCTATTTGGCAAATTGCATAATCTATCATTCAGCTTCAAATTTTAACCTATTGGGCTGAAACTTTCAACACTTCTCTTTCTTGAGGTATATTTGGCTACAGATGCCACAAGTCCGAGGCAAAATAGGACACTAATTAGCGAACTTCCTCCGTAAGATAAAAGCGGTAAAGTAATTCCGGTAATCGGTAAAATACCGACATTCATGCCTATATTTATAAAAATCTGGAGACCAATCATACTTAAAACACCAACACAAATTAATTCACCAAACCGGTTTCGACTTAAGCTCATTATTCTGAATATAAAGAATAAAATAATTGCATAGAGCATTAAAACTATACTCGATCCGATAAATCCTAATTCTTCAGCAATAAATGCAAAAATAAAATCGGTCCGGAATTCAGGTAAAAACTGCAATCTTGATTGCGTTCCACGCCCTAAACCCCGTCCGTAAATACCTCCGGAACCCACAGCAATTGTTGATTGAATCGCATGAAAACCAATTCCCTGCGGATCACTTTGCGGCGAAGCAAAGCTTATTAATCTTTCTCGTTGATAAGGCTGCATAACAAACCATGTTGAAGGAATAATCAAAATAGCGGCAACCAGAAACACTAAAAGTTTTTTATAAGAAATATTTGACGCAAGAAGTATTCCTCCCCAAATTGCTAAAATAGTCAGTGAAGTTCCTAAATCAGGTTGAATAAAAATTAAAACAAACACCGGCAAGGCGTAAAGACCACTTTTAAAAATTGATCGCCAGCTTGCCTCGTGACGACTCCAAAACCACGCTAAGGTTAAAATCATAATTGGTTTGGCAAATTCCGATGTTTGAATATTAATCGGACCTAAAGAAATCCATCTCATTGATCCTCTGGTTTCAAATCCGATAAACCATGTTAAAAAGAGCAAAACAATAGAAACTATGTAAAGAATCTTTATATATCCGCTGAGTGCGCGGTAATCGAACCATCTGATAAAAAAGTAGCCTGTTATTCCAATTGAGGCAAAAATTAACTGCTGAATTGCTAAGGGTTCGTTAGAGGAAAAAATAACAGTAATGCCTAAGGCAAGAATTAGAATAATTGGAATGATCATAAAACCGCTTTGTCATTGCGAGGAACGACCTGCCTGCCGTCAGGCAGGAGTGACGTAGCAATCTTGATTTATTTTTAATCAGGATTCCACGCCACGCTATGCGTGGCTCTGAATGACTAACTTACTACCTTAATGCCCATCTCAGATCCTTTAGTTAATGATTTTGAATGAGTTAATTTTAAAATTTGTTCTTCAAATTCTTTCGGCCATTCAGGTAATTCCAGATCAATCAGATCGTTTAGCGTCAGTCCCATTTCTTTTCTCATCTTTTGAACATTTCTGATTATTTCTCTTGCATCTCCTTCTTTTTTCAAATCAGGAGTTATATTTGTATCAAGTTCTATGGAATCTTTTCCTTTTTTGAATTCTACGGATTTTACATTTAATTCATCTTTTATGATTTCCTCAAGTTCATCTGATAATTTTTCCGATGCAGAGTATGTCACAGAAGCCAATGGCTGTCTTAATTTAATTTCATTTTCTTTTCTTTTTGAATGTCCGAGTTCAACAATTTCTCTGACTTTTTTCATTCCTGAAATTAATTCTTCATTTAAAAGCTTCATATCACCTTTAGGAAAATCTGTTAAATGCACTGATACGTCTTCCGGAAAATTTTTACTGCCCGCAGTAGCAGAAGGATCTGACCATGTCAGATTCTTATAGATTTCTTCTGAGATAAATGGTGCAATTGGCGCCATTAGTTTTGAGAGCCCAACCAACATTCCAAATAAAGTTCCCAGACAAACATTTCGATCAATATCATCAGGATTATTAGCAATTCGGTCGCGGTTTCGCCTGATATACCATGTTGATAAATCATTTACTACGAACTCCCGCAAAAGTTTTACAACTGTAACAGTATCGTAATTTTCGTAAGCCTTATTTACATCACGAACGAGTTCTGTAAGCCGTGCAATTATCCATTTATCTAACACATTAAGCCGTTCAGGAGAATCTGAAACTCCCGGGACATGACAAGACCAACCAAAAATCGTTGCATAATCTACAAAATATTTGTAGCAGTTCCAGAGGATAAGCATGAATCCGCGCGTTGCTTCCGGAACTCCGTCATTTGAGAAATTAACATCTTCACCGTGCATTACAGGCGAACCCATCATGTAAATCCTTAACGCATCTCCGCCGTATTGTTCGAGCACTCCTTTAGGATCGGGGAAGTTACCGTAATTTTTACTCATTTTTCTGCCGTCAGTTCCTAAAATTACGCCGGTCACTAAAACATTCTTAAAGGCTTTGGAGTCATATATTGCTGTGGCAATTACATGAAGTACGTAAAACCATGCCCGAATTTGTCCGGTATATTCAACAATAAAGTCCGGCGGGAAAAAGCGATCAAGTTCTTCCTTAATAATTTGATCGTCCCGAACTTGATTCGGGATCCAATTTTCTCCCAGTACTGAAAATGGAAAATGCCTTTCGCCAAATGGCGCACTTCCGGCTTCAATCCATGAGTCCAAAACTTCCGGAACTCTTTTCATTTCTTCACCGCACTGCGAACACTTCACAAATACTTCATCAATTTCAGGTTTATGCAAGCTTTTAATTTCTTTGCCTGATGCTTCTTCAAGTTCAGCAATCGATCCGGGAACAAATCTGTGTCCTTTTTCATCTTCCCAAACCGGAACCGGCGAACCCCAATATCTGTTTCTGGAAATATTCCAATCAGGAGCTGCTTCCATTGATTTGGAAAATCTGCCGTTTTTAAAATGCTCTGGAAACCAATTTACATCTTCATTATTTTTGAAAAGTTGTGGTCTTAGCTTTTTAATATCAACAAACCATGCATCGATTGGAGCGTAATAAAGCCTTGTTCCGCATCTCCAGCAATGAGGAACTGAATGAGTATATTCATCAACTCTATAAATCAAACCGCGACTTTCTAAATCTTCAATAACTTTCTCATTAGAATCTAAATAATACATTCCGCCAAATTTTGGTACTGAATCAAAGATAATTCCTTCTTCATCAACATGTGCAACCTTTTGAATTTTATCGCGGTTCATTACCATCAAATCTTCTGCGCCGTATATCGCTAAAGTAACGATACCTGTACCTTCGTCCGCAGTAACAAATTCATCACCAACTATAACTCCTGCTTTTTCATCGACTTTTTTATGACTTTGCAAGCTCTGCTTATCCTTTAAATAGAAGTCATAATGTAATTCAAATTCCCAACCAATCAGATCCTGACCTTTAAACTTTTCTACAACTTCATATTTATCTTTAAGCATCTTCAAAGTAGATTCCGCGAGAATATATTGCTCATTCCCCTGGCTTACTAATGCATAATTTAATTTGGGATTCACAGCCAGTGCCGGCGTAACTATCTTATTCCAAGGAGTTGTTGACCAAGCCAAAAAATATGTATTTTCTTGTTTCTTGTTACTTGTTACTTGTATCTTGTATTTAAATACAGCTGTCGGCTCTTTAATATCTTTATAATTATCAGCATCCATTGCCACTTCAAAATTTGAAATTGGTGTTGAGCAGTGAGGGCAAAAAAGCGAAACGCGTAAACCCTTATAAATATAATCCTTTTTATACATTTCGGAAAAGACCCACATAACCGATTCCATATAAGGCAGATCCCATGTTTTATAAGCATTTTTGAAATCAACCCAACGTCCTACATGATCAACATACCATTCCCAATCTGCCGAAACTTGATTTACATAGTTGTAGCATTCTTCTATAAATTTTTTAACACCGACAATATTTTCAATATCTTTTTTGCGTTTTATTTTAAGTTTATTTTCAACTTTATTTTCGATTGGCAATCCGTGACCATCCCAACCCCAAACTCTTCGCACTCTAAATCCACGCATTGTCCAATATCTACCAAAAACATCCTTAGGAATACTTGAAAGTAACGAACCGTAATGAGGATTGCCGGTTACGAACGGAGGACCATCGAGAAAATTCCACTTCTTATCTGCAGGACGATTCTCAATCGATTTCTCAAAAGTCTTATCTTCTTTCCAAAATTTTATTAACTCCTCATCCATTTGAGAGAAGTTAATTTGTGAGGAAACTGGTTTAAAGCTCATAGGACTACTTCCTTCGGGAAGAAAGTTTCTTTATTTTACGCTAGAGTAAAGTAAAAGTGAAGTTACATCTCTTATAATTTTAGGACACAGTTAATGATTGGCAGTAAATTTTTCTGAAACTGGGTAATATTAACGAGTTGGTACAAGATGCAATGTGATTAGCAAGTAGTAGTGGGGATTTTCGAACATTTCAGGATGTGAAAATCTGAAGCAGAATTCACTCACTACACCAGGCAACTTGTCACTGG
>JAKFWZ010000055.1 GCA_021731695.1 Candidatus Daviesbacteria bacterium
AGTCTGTACTGTTACTCCACCACCACCTCCACCTCCACCGCCACCTCCTCCAGCCTGTAACGTAGTCTGTTCGTCAAACGAATTCTGTTTACAAGCTCCTGATGGCTGCACTTCCTGTATAAGCGGTACATGCCAAAAATGTGAACCTAAGCCTGCTGAAACACGAACATTGACCTGCCCTCCCGGTCAAACTGGAAGTATTACCGAAACCAGAACTTATGTTTGTCCGGCTGCGACATGGAGTGCATGGACTGCAACCAGCAACACCTGCACGCCTCCTCCGGCTTGTGGTGATAACTGCACGAGTGATTCTTATTGTTTTGGAGCTCCTGATGGCTGCATATCCTGTGTCCCAAACAATACTGGCACCGGCAGCGTTTGTACTAAACCCCCGGTTTGTGGTTCCAGTTGCGTTAGAGATGCTCAATGCATTGGTGATGCTGCCAGGGATGGATGTACGGCTTGTGTGAGCGGAACGTGCCGAATTCCACCCGCCTGCGGAACTGCGTGCACCACCAAAGCAGATTGTTCAGGCGCTAAAGACAATTGTAGCGAGTGCCTCGAAGGAACCTGTACTGATTACAACGATAATATGTGTAAGTGCGATGGTATGGTGGCTGATATTCAATATCCTGGAAATAGCTTTAATTTTGAAGCTTTTGGAAAAGTTGAAGGAGCAGATGTAGCTAAAGCAGAAATTGCTGACGTAACATTTAGATTAACTAAAGATAATCAGGTTATCGCCAAATCCAATCCAATTACACCAACTGTTGTTGAATCATCGGCTGCAAAATTAAGAGTCAAAGCTGCTTGGAGCACACCCCCACCGCCTATTTCAAAGGGCGCAACTTACAGAGTTTTTGCAGATGTTAGGTGTAAACCAAAGAGGATAACTTCAGTGGCGTATACTAGTGTTGCTCAGCCACCTCAGGATGTAGTTGGAGTTTTTGAATCTAAGCCACCTGTTGCCTTAAGTTGGATTAGAAGTCTTATTGACAATATTGCTAAAGGTGAAAACTGGAAGGGCAGATCATTAGTTGGAAATGTCATGGCCCAGCTTGCAAGTCCGTCTCCAAATGCTCAAAATAACTTGCAACTTCAAACATTGAATTTTGTTAAATTATTAGATACAGATAATTGTCGGTTCGTCATGTTTAAGTATGACGAGACATTATTTTAGACTGCCTGAATGAACAAAAAAACAATAATTATTATAGTGGTTGTGGTTTTTCTCCTTGCAGCAATTGGTGTGGGAGTTTATTTGGCCATGAATCCTCAAACCTTCTTCTCTTCAGCCCAACAAACTACCACAACTCCTGTTACCCAAAATCAAGCAACTGGAGGACAGGGAGCATCATGTCCTGCACCTGGTACTCCTCCAACAGTACTTTTGACTTATCCTTTCTGTTCCGGCGGACAAACAGGAGAGACTTGTCAGTTTGATAAAGCCGGGTGTGAGTGGGAAGCGGCCACTGGCGCTTCAAAATATAGTGTTAAAGCAACTGAGGTTGAAACGGGGGCTGTGATTAAAACCGAGACTGTAACTACAACAAGTACCTCATTTCCGGTTGTTCAGGGAAGGACTTACAAATGCGAAGTTACAGCTTTAAGCGACTGCGGGTCTGCGAGTGGAGTAAACTCAGATACACTACTTTGCGAAACCGACGCTTTTATTCCAAGTCCAACACCGGTTGCAACCCCAGTACCAACTCCGCCTCCAGCCACTCCAGCGCCTACGCCACCACCAATAGCCTGTGGGGTTTCCGGTTGTTCAGCTTCAGTGCCTTGTCAGGATGGCTATATTTGTATTGAAACTTCTGTGGGAGCAAATTACTGCGCAAAAGCTGATTACCAAAGTGCATGTTATAGATCACCGAATACTGGTTCCTGCTGCCAACCTCCAGCTCCAAAGCCAACTCTTGCACCAGCAGGAGAAATTGATCAGACATTAATCATTGGCGGAGCAGGTTTAGGCTTGGTAATTTTGGGAGCTGCAGCATTGTTAATGCTTTAAATTTCCCGTTCCTTAAACTGGCATAACGCATTAAACTGGATTATAATTTCTCCCCATGACATCTTCTGATTTTTTAAAAACTTATGCACGATTAAATCCTGAGCAAAAACAGGCAGTTGATGCAATTGAAGGGCCGGTTATGGTGGTGGCGGGTCCCGGAACGGGCAAAACTCAAATTCTGACCTTAAGAATAGCCAATATTCTACTTAAAACACAAATCAATCCTGAAAATATTTTAGCGCTGACTTTTTCAGAAGCAGCAAGCCTTGAAATGAGGAAAAGATTAGTAAGCACAATCGGAGGGGCTGCTTTTAGGGTTGAGATTTCAACTTTTCATTCTTTTGCCAATTCAATTATTCAGGATTATCCTGAGGAATTTGGCCGGCTAATTTCATCCGATAGCATCAGCGAAGATGAACAAATAGAGTTTATTGAAAAAATAATCGATTCTATCGATCTTGATCTTTTACGCCCTTGGGGTGATCAGTTTTTTTATGTCAAAGATATATTAACTTCAATAAATCAACTTAAAAAAGAAGGTATTAATTCAAAACTACTGGAGGAAGCTTTAAAAAAACAAAAAGAAGATTTCAAAAATGTCCCTGATTTATATCATGAAAAAGGACAGTATAAGGGGAATATGAAAGGCAAGTATCAGGATATGCAAAAAGACATGGAAAAACTCAACGAATTTATCCGGATTTTTGAAGAATACGAAAACCTGCTTTCAAAAAATAAAAAATATGACTATAGCGATATGTTGGTTGAAGTAGTAAAAGTTCTCGAAAGCAATAAATCCTTATTACTGCTTCTCCAGGAAAAATATCAATATATTTTAGTTGATGAACATCAGGATACTAATGCTTCGCAAAATAAGTTAGTCGAGTTAATTTCTTCGTTCTACGAAATCCCGAATTTATTCGTAGTTGGGGATGAGAAACAATCGATTTACAGATTTCAGGGAGCATCAATAGAAAATTTTCTATATTTTCGAAGAAAATACGCGGAAGCAAAATTAATCAATCTAAGCCAAAATTATCGCTCTCATCAAATAATTTTAGATGCGGCCGTCTCATTTATCTCGAACAATATCAGTGCCAGCATTTTAACTGATGAAATAAAACTTGAGGCTTTAGAAGGACGAAAAGCGGAGAAAATAAAAATAGCGGCTCTTGATGACTATTTTGGGGAATTTGAATTTGTAGCGCAGCAGGTTGAGAAATTAATAAAATCAGGCGTAAAAGCGGAAAATATCGCAGTTTTAGGAAGAAGAAATTTAGAACTTTCTGAAGTTGCAGAATTTTTAGAGAAGAAAAAAATCAAAGCTGTAATTGATTCGGATTCAGATGTTTTAGCAGATATTTGGGTAAAAAAACTATTATTAGTTCTTGAATCGGTGAATGATTTTTTGAATGAAGAAAAATTTGCTCAAATTTTAACGATAGATATTTTAAAAATAGATCCATATGAAGTTTTTAAGTTGCTGGCTTTTTCCCGAAAAGAGAAAAAAAGTATTTTCGAAATTTTAGAAAGCAAAGGAAGTGATTTTTCTGAAATCCGGAAATTCTATTCTATCTATAAAGGTTGGATTACCTTATCTAAAAACATTCAATTCGATGATTTATTTATTAAAATCTTTAATGAGTCGGGAATTCGAGACGGCTTTTTAAATTCACCTGATAGAAATGAAATAAGAGCAAAATTTATTACCCTTTTTGAGTCAGTCAAAGAAAAAATTTACAAAAATCCGGACTATTCTATTTCCCAGTTTATCGAAAAAATTACGTTAATAAAAAAACATAATCTTAAGATAAAATCCAATTCCGGAGTAAGCAAAGAAAGCGGAATAAGACTTTTAACCGCACATAAAGCTAAAGGTCAGGAGTTTGAGTATGTATTTATCATTCAATGTATTAGTGGAAGATGGGGAAGTATTCGAAAAAGAGGAGAAAAGATTAAGATTCCATGGGAATTCTTAGGTGAAACTATAAAAACTGCTGCTCAGTTTGAGGCCATTGAGGACGAAAGAAGATTATTTTTCGTCGGTCTCACAAGAGCTAAAAAGGATATCTTCCTGACATACTCGAAATTTTCTTCAGAACTAAAAGAACAACTCCCGAGCCAATTTCTAAGCGAGATTAATCCCGAACTTATAGAAGAAATTAATACTAATGAATTTAATAATTCATTTGAAAATAGAAAAGATATTTTATTTGAGGAGTCCAGTAAAGTTTTCGATAAAAAAATAGAGCAAGAGTTTTTAAGCCGGATATTTTTAGAAAAAGGATTAAACGTTTCTGCGGTCGATAATTTTTTAGAATGTCCCTGGAAATACTTTTTTGTGAACTTAATTTCAATGCCTGCGGTTAGAAATAAATATCAGCTTTTTGGAACTGCAGTACATTCAAGTTTAGAAAACTTAATAAAAAACAGAAAAACGGAAAAATCTCCGCAAGATTATTTATTGAAACAATTGGAATGGAATTTATCACTGCAGGGATTGGCTGAAAAAGACTACAAAGAGTATTTAAAGAAAGGGGAAAAAGCCTTATCAGGTTTTTATAAAAATGTATTTATAAATTTTTCAGAAAATATTCAAAGCGAGATAAATATTAGAGGTATAAAAATTTCAGAAACCCTAACTCTAAACGGAAGGATAGATATGTTAGAAGAAACTAGCAAAGGAGAGTTTGTTGTTCACGATTTTAAAACCGGACGGGCAAAAACAAGAAATGAGATTAATGGGTCAAAATCAGATACGAAAAATAACTATTTAAGACAACTAGTTTTTTATAAAATCTTACTTGACAGGTTTAAAGAAGGAATATTTAAAACTAAACTTGGTGCGATTGATTTTATAGAAGCGGACGAGAAAGGGAAATTCAAAAGCGAGGTTTTTGAAATTAGCGAGTCGGATACTGATGAGCTTTTAGTAATGCTTGAGTCAATTGCAAAACAAATTTATAACTTATCTTTTTGGGATTCAGCTTGTGGTGTAAAGAATTGTGAGTGGTGCGAACTGCGCCAGATGATGTCTTAAATCTTCGAGTATGCTCAGTATAATGGCTCGCAAGCTTTAATGTGACTAGCGCGCATTGGTAAGGAAATTCAGACATTTCAGGATGTAAAAATCTATAATAAAATTCATGCACCAGGCTTGGTAATTTGTCGCAGTTACATGATGATGCATTCTTCGGAGTTGACAAAGATTTTTTATACTGCTACTTTTATATAGTAATGGGTTCTATAACTGAAGATTTAACAAATGCTCTCTCTTCTGTAGTTTCTGGTGCTGGGGATGTTTTCTCGACTACCCGCGATGTTGCTAAAAATGCTGTTATTACCACCCTTCAGGCTGGTGGAGATGTTGCCTCGACCACTGTTTCGACTTTAAGTAATGTTGTTTCTGAAGGTATTGGAGCTGCATCCGGAACAGGTGTTTCATCTGAACAAGCAGCAACAGGTTTGGTTACAGGTGCAATTGAGGGTGCTAAAGAGGTTGGAGCCAGCATTGGTCAGGCAGTTGAGGGTTCAGCGCACGGTGCTGTAACTGGAGTCTCAAGAGTTGGAGGAGATGTTGGAGGCGCAGCAGTCGCAGCTGTTACAGGTGCGATTAAGGCAGCCGGAGATATTGGTGAAGATTCAGGAACGTTAGCAAAAGAAGCAGTAGTCGGCACATTAAAAGCAGCAGATGAAATAGGATCCGAAGCCGGAGGGTTGGTCAGAAAAGCACTTCTTAATGCCGCAGCATTACCACACGATGTGATCGATGCGCTTTTAACTGGTAAAACTGAGTAACTCTCCCTCAAGATTTGTTTTGAATGGCTAATTCCAGGTAATTTGTCTCGTCAATTCTTAGCACTAATGTATCATCCTGCTCAACTCCTCTAACAGCCAGAATTGCATTTAACACTGCTTGAGAATGAGTTGCAAATTGCACGAGACGGTCGGTGAATACATCTGCTTGATTATCTAGTCTTAAGACAAAATCTTCTTCTTTATTCATCTTTGCATCTGGAGATATTTGATGTATATAAACTGTTTCAGTTCCAGGTAAACTGGTAGGGTTATTTATTAAATAGGATAGTCCTTCCTCCCATATTTGTTTTTGTCTAGGGTCAGTTACCTCTTCTTTTCTAAGTTTTTCGTTGAAGATTTTAGTTTGCGCTAACCAAACTGATCCTTCGTTATTCCATCCAAGAATAGATAAAAATCTGTTAGATTTGGATACGTCCATAGAGTCCAAAGATAACATCCCATTATCATGCGTTTGTAGGTTATGAACTAAAGTCGAAGTCCGTCCCATTAAATCTAATAACTTTTCCGCATCACGTTGCTTCCATAAATGTTGATCTCTATCAAAATAGGAAGTCTCTAGGGTTAAAGAATAACCTAGCGGTTTTGGATAAAATATTTCAATATCTACGTAAACATTTGAAAATAAACCCTGAGCTGGATTTAGCTCACCTAATTTAAGAGTAGGAGGCAAAAATCCGGTTGTTTCAAGTGCCGACGCAACTCCACTATATATAGCTTCAGGTTTTTGTACTTCTATTCTCATTTGTTCGGGATTATACTACAACATAAATGAAAAGTTCTCAAAAAATAAATCATTTTAAAAAACTTCTGGGTGAGGAAAAAGTTGACGGGATTTTGATATCTTCAGTTTTTAACATTACTCATCTCACAAGTTATGCAAATTTTTCCAGTGAAGAAAGAGAGGCGTATCTCCTGATTACAGAAAAATCCCGATATATCTTTACTGACGGAAGATATGCTGAAGCGGTTAAAAAACAAATTCCTGATTTCGAGCTAATACTTTCTAAAGGTGAAAATACCTTTTTAAAAAACTTAGAAGCGCTTATTAAAAAGCATAATATAAAAAGTCTGGGAGTTGATGAAAACGATTTAAGAGTATCGGAACACAAAAAAATAAAAACCATTAGTAAATCTTTAAAACATATTGATTTGGGGGAAATAAGATCAATAAAAGCTTCGGGGGAAATTAAACTAATAGAAACTGCATGTAAGTTAGGGGATGAGGTTTTTACCTACATAATTCGCAATGTTTTAAAAAAGGGAATTACCGAAAAAGAAGTAGCTTCTGAAATTGAAATGTTTCTAAAAAAAAGGGGATCAGAAATTTCATTCAAACCAATCGTTGCCTTTGGTGCCAATTCTTCTGTGCCGCATCATGAAAGTGGAAACAAGAAGTTAGAAAAAGGATTTGTTTTACTTGATTTAGGAGCGAAATTTGAGAATTACTGCTCGGATATGACACGGACAGTTTTTTGGGGGAAGGCGGATAAAAAGCAAAAGAAGATCTATAAAATCGTAAAAGAAGCGCAGGAGAAAGCAGTATCTGAAATAAATTCAAAGATTCTTCGCTCTACTCAGAATGACAATAAAAAAATATTGGCGAATGAAGCCGATAAAGCAGCAAGAGAATATATTATCAAAGAGGGGTTCGAAACAATTCCACATTCATTGGGTCATGGAATTGGTCTGGAGGTTCATGAGCATCCTTTTTTGTCCCCAAAAAGTAAAGATATTCTGAAAGAGGGAATGGTTTTTTCAATAGAACCCGGAATTTACATTCCTGATTTCGGTGGTGTTAGAATTGAGGATTTATTTGTTTTTGAAAAAACCGGTTTAAGACGCCTTACAAAATCAGACAACAGTTTGATAGAATTAAGATAATGGATCCGAAACTTGAAGAGTTTTTAAAAACAGTTGATAAATCCAAATTTAATCATGAACCATTTGTAAAAAGGGTAGAAAAACCCTGGGGCTATGAATTAATCTACACCCGCGAAGAACTTCCTTACACTGGAAAGGTTATGCATATTAATGCAGGTAAGCGTCAAAGTCTGCAAATTCACGATCAGAAACAGGAAACTTATTTATTACTTTCAGGACAGGGAGGAGTGATTGTCGAAAATAATAACGGCGAAATGGAGACTGTGGAGTTCGAGGTTCAAAAAGGTTACACGACTTTAGTCGGTCAAAAACACAGATTGTTTGCGGTTACTGATTGCGATATTTTGGAATTTTCCACTCCCGAAACAGGAACAACCTACAGATTAGAAGATGATTTTAATAGGGGCAATGAAACAGAAGAAATGAGAAAAGATCCGAACCGCGGGTGGAATGGCTAAACTCTGTAAAATTGAAAATCTCCGCCTAGTCTGAAGTCTTTATGTTTTTCACCCATTTTCTTAAAAGGTTTCCAGTTTTTAAAGTGATAAGTTTGAGTGATTACGATCGCGCCCTTATTTAATTCATTTTTTAATTTGGCTTCAAGTTTATGAACCGCAGGTGTTAAAAGATAAATGTAGACAATATCCGCAGGATAGTAGTTTCTGTCAAAAACATTGCCGTGGCAAAAATGAGTTTGTTTATTTGTACCTGCCATTCTTGATTTATATCTTGAATACCAAACTCTCATCCATGATTGTTCGATTCCATTTGATTTGGCACCTAATTTTGCAGCCTGAATTACAACCCGACCATCACCCGAGCCGAGCTCGTAAAAGACTTTGCCTCTTTTGACACCAGCTGCCCTTAGCGCTTTTGAAATTAAATCAGATTTTGTTGGAACGAAAGGCGCATCAGATCCTGCAAACCATGAAAGTGCCAAAGCGCAGCCAGCAAGTAAACCCAGAGATAGAATTAAAACATTGTCCATTAGAATCATTGACCCAAAATTTTAAGAAGCGCGACCTTCAGTTTGGTAAATTTATCAACTGAATTGAAAGCATAATATATTGCCTTATTTGAAACAAGGTCAAAACTGCCTAAATATTCGACTAATCGTCCACCATAACCGGATTTAAATTTATGAAAACCAAACCAGGAATCTTTAGGATCGGCATCAGGGCCCAATGCACCCCACATATCAAACTCTGTTAGGTCCATTGTTTTGCCTAACTTTATAGCTTCCCAGGCGACTAAATTTGAAGCCATTGTATCCCGGTGCAAAGGAGATGAACCTCCGTATGGATAATAGAGCTTCTCTTTGAAAATCAAAAGCATCCAGGCTACAAGTGGAATGCCGTTAAAAGAACCAATGACAAATTTTAATTGGCCTGTTTTGGTAAAAGTTTCCCAAACTTTTGTGTGATATTTTTCGTTATGTCCGAAATAGCCTTGTCTTTTAGTAGTATCGAAATAGAGTTTTAAATAAGTTTTAAGATATTTTTCATCTTCTCCAATTTCAACCTTAACCCCTTTTTTATCTGCAACCCGAATGTTATACCGGGTTTTTTGATGCATATTTTTTAGCAATTCTTCTTCGGAAGGAGTTATATCAAGCACGAAATTATATTTTGTAAAAAGAGGTTTGAGGGACTTTTTAAAGTCCCTGCTGACTTTGCCTGAGGCATTTATTTCAATATCAGGTTCTGTTTTTATAAATACACAGCCTTTTTCTTTGGAAATCTGTTTTAAAGCTTCGGCCATTTCCTCACTGGGGAACGGCCCTTTGGGTAAATATCCAACAAAGCCTTTTATAGCAGGAATTTTATGAAATGAAACCTGAAACGCTGTTTTTAATATATTATTTTCAAATATCCCGTATCGCTCAAGGGGAATGCCAAGAGATTTTCTAAATTCTCCCCACTGCCAGGATTGAATTACATGAGTAACTAGGGAATCATACTCAGCTTTATAGGTTTCGTCTAAGACTCGTAGATCCATCCTTTTAGTATAACTAGCAACTAGCCAACTAGCCAACTAGCCAACTGATTAATATCCGATAGTAGATATTATTGTCAATTTATGCTAAAATCCGAGACATGGAACAGCAGCAGAGAAGTTTATTATTTACAGCTTCAGTTGGTCTTATTATCCTGGCTATAATCGTAGCTTCAATTTATTATTTAGTTAAGTTTATTCAGGGCCGGGTTTCCTCATCCAGACAGCCTGTGGCCTCAGTTGAGACTATTAAAACTGATTCAGCAGCTCCTGAGATTATAAATATTGAAGAGAACCCTTCTGCTGCCGGAGCCCCAACTCCAGGAACCGCAGCCTCCCGACCCACCACCCAGCCCCGTTCAGCAATCAATATACCAGCCGGTAGAAAACTTTATAATCCGGGCACTTTTCAGGTTTATTATCCTCAAAATTGGGGGATGTTAAAGTGTACAAACTCAGCAAACTTTGAATTTGATCCTTCAACCGGAGTTGATTCTTCTGTAGGTTGTGAAACTGCAGTAAAGCCAATTACTGTTTTAGTTGATGATATAAAAGGCTGTGACGGTGAAAATCTAAGAATGGGTAATGTCGAGGTTATGAAATCCAGAAATGTTGACGACGAATATATCTCATACAGATGGTGTACAAAAACTGATCCGGTTTTAAATATTACTCATCGGGTTTCAAAAAATGGAGAACGCGCCACGAGTACAAATGATTTCTCAACCCAAATTGAAGATCTAATCTCAAAAATAACTTTTGTCCGCGGCTCCTAATTTTTGTACCAATTGATAATTGGTAACTGTTAATTGATAATTGTTATATGCAGCGGGGTTCTGTCCTTCCGATTATTCTCATTTTGATAGTAGTTGCGGGTTTAGTAGTTGGCGTTTATTTTTTACAAAATTCGCGAACAAACACAACCAGTGAAGCTTCTTATCCTGTTCAGCAAGTTTTTATAAAACCGTCTCCCAGTCCACAAGAAGAAATTGTAAACATTGAAAATGTTGATTTAAGTTTAAAATTACCGGCGGGATTTGATTTTATGGAGGAATCTGAAGAAGAGCACTTTGTGCGTGCTAACGGCAATATCCGCAAAAACTTTAATTATTATATTCAATATGATCCTGCTGGATTCTCTGAGTCTTTTTATATTGTTCCTGCGAGTGAAACAAATCTAAATAATTCTGTTTTGTCTGCAGTCATCTATGATAATCCGGATAATCTTGATCCGATGAGTTTTTATGATAAATATTGGTATTACCCATTCGTTTGGGGAGATTTTACTTCAAGAAGAAATGAAATAGCGCCGGAAAATTCTGAAACAATTGGAGGGAAAACTGGAGGCTCAGGGGTTGTAACATACAGACCCGGCAAACCGAAATTTATATATTTGCCAATTCCTGAAAAGAATTTAATGATGCAGATTCAACTGCCCACTGAAAATAATGAAATGGGTGGAACTATTCTTAAGAGCTTTATATTTGAGTAAGCTTTCCTTTGTCATTCCCGCGAAGGCGGGAATCTATATTAATAACTGTTTTTCTGGATTCCGTGTCAAGCACGGAATAACAGGAAGCAAAATTTGTCTTCTTGTATACTAAGAGCATGCGTCACTATCAAAGAGGTATTGGTACAGTTATTATTCTGAGCTTGCTTTTAATTGTCGGCGTAGCAGTCGCTTCTGCAGTTTTTGTTTTTGATCAAAGTAATAAAGCTTCATCAGTTAATTCTTTTGAAGACTGTGCAGGATTATATCCGGTGATGGAATCATACCCTGCTCAATGTAATACTCCTGATGGAAAACATTTTGTGCAGGAACTGACACAAGAGGAAAAACGAGGATTGGTTCCTCCGACGCAATCGCCATCCATGCAAGCTTGTACCCTCGAAGCGAAAATTTGTCCTGATGGATCATCTGTTGGAAGAAGCGGACCGAATTGTGAATTTGCAGCATGTCCCGGAGAGTGATTTAAGCTTCCAGGCTCCGGTTACGCACCCACACACGCATCCGTCAGGCTCCCATAATATGTAAAATAGGCTCCGGTCAGGCTGCCGTTCGAGGCTAAATTGAAGGTTGCTCAGGCTCACGGGTGCGGCGGGAGGCGAAACTCATTATTTGCAATAGGCACTGGTAGTGCCATTTTTTGAATCCGCTGAAGGAAGAGATTTTATTTTTGCTTTATCCTCAGATGACAAAAGCTCAAACCAGCAGATTCCATTTGCCCTTGGGGGACTGAAAACTTTCAGGCCTTTACTGTCAAAAACCCCAAAGTCTACAAAAACATTATTTTCATATCCCACAGCCGTAGCAATAACCTCACCAGTACTTACTTTTATTTCATCAACGCTAGTAGTGCTTGAATCATCTTCCCTAGCCTCAGGCAGCTTCTCTGCGATTTCTGAAAGCTTTGGGGCAAGCTTAGTAAGGTGGTCAAAACGGTAGCGGATTCCGCAGGAAGTCTCAAAATCAAACAGATACTGCAGCTCGCCCAGTTCGATATATCTTGAGGCACCCGTAATAGCTGCATCTATAGGAGCTTTGACCTCAATTTCATTATTTTTAGAATTATCAAAACGGAAACCACCGTGAGGTTTAAAATCCCCGCCCCTCTCCTGACCTGGGTAAAGCACCCCTGTTACTTTATTTATATCCACAGGTGTCTGTAAAGTTAAAGGATCAGGGCAGGAAGCTTCTTGAAAGATTTCAGTCAAACCAGCTTCATTATTGAAGAAAAACCCTATGATTAAAAAAAGCATTACAAACAATACAGCAACTATCAAAGCCTTAAGCAGCATATTTCCAGTTTAGCACAGCCAAAGAATCAGAAAAGAATCCTCAAAGCAGATAAATATCTACATATCTTGCACTCCAGCCGGCGGTTCTGGCGTCGTCGAAGCCCAGATCAATAATATTTCCTTTAATTGCGCCGCCTGTATCTCCTGCAACTGCTTTGCCGTATCCTGGAATATAAACCTGAGATCGCATTTTAATAACTTTGGGGTCTACTGCAATAACTCCTTTGCCCGCGCGCATTCCTATTGCGGTCCAATCATTACACCCGGGGCATCTTGAGTCATAATGAGTCGCATAAACCCGCATTTTCTTCCAGTATCTTATCTCGCCTTCAGGGGTGGACATGGTTTTCCATACTATTTTTGTGCCTCTTGAGATGATTTTATCTTTAGGTTCGACTGTTTCAACTTTAACTATGTCTTTATCGAACTCTTCGCCATTGTATAAAGTGATCTTAGTAGTGGTTAGTTTTTTACCGTCTTCGCCTTCCTGAACAACAGTTTCAGTTCCGGCTTCTGTTTCAGGATCTTCTTTATATTCTGTTTCAAAATCTATAGAAGCTGAGGAAGTAGAGAATTTTTCTTCAAATTTAGTTTGAGTAATAATTGGTTGAGTGATTCCCAAAACTTCGGGTTTTAAAGCTTCAGGATTATTGTTTAAATCAGGGGTCGATGCAGAAACAATATTTAAGGAAACCAAACCAGCGATTGCAGCTTCAAACAATTTATCCATTATTTTTTGGCTGGAAAAAGAGTAGCGAATTTGAGAGGAAAAAGCAAATGCTGAGGATAATAACCCAATAATCCAATATAGCAAATAAACCAATGCCAAATTAAAACGCAAACAATTAAATTGGGAATTGGTTTTATTGGATTATTTGTATATTGGTTTATTCTTTAGCTGTTTAGCCAGTCATCATCATCTTTTAAATCCGACAGATAATCTGATTCCCAGCCTTTATCACCATCAAAGCTCTTCTCTTCACGGTATTGAAGTTTTTGATCGAGTAAAGATTCTGGGATGTTGGCTAAAAATCTTGACGGTAAATTGTTTGATCTGGTTCCGAAATAGAATCTGGATCTGGCATAACTTAAGAACAATTTATGACGGGCGCGGGTTATGCCAACATACGCCAATCTTCTTTCCTCCTCCATTTGTGAGGGATCAAGAATTGATCTGGAGTGAGGGAATAGCCCTTCCTCAAGTCCTACCAAAAAGACAATATCATATTCCAAACCTTTGGCTGTATGAATTGTCATAAGAGTGACTGCGTCGCTTGGTTCACGGTTATTAGTTCTCGGTTCATCGCTGGGCATTTGTTTGTCCTGAATAAGCGCCACATTTTCTAAAAATGCGATTAAATTCGGGAAGAGTCCCGCTACCGTTTTTAACTCCTTAACGTTTTCAATCCGTCCTTTGCCGATCTCGGTTCCGTCATCTAAATATTCGTAATAATCTGTGACTCTTAAAATATCATCAAGCAGGTCGATTGTTGATGGTTTGTCATCGCGAGCGTTAGCGTCGCGATCTTGATTTTCTGACTCAGTTTTTAATCGAGATTGCGACGTCGTTTCACTCCTCGCAATGACACCTCCGTGATCTTGCTTCGCAATGACATTTTCCGAAATTGATTCAGGACTTGAGGTGACGGTTTGTATAAACTCATAAAACTTTTTTGCGCGGGTTTTGCCAACTTTCTCGATTCTTTTTGCAGAAACAGAATCTTTAGGATTTGCAACAAGCCTTAAGTACGCCAGAATATCTTTAATTTCTTTTCTCTCGTAAAATTGAACACCACCGACTAATCGATAGGGAATGCCGGCTTTTAAAAACGCCTCCTCGAAAGTTCTTGATTGGGCATTTGTTCTGTAAAGAATTGCATAAGAGTTCAGGGTTAGTTGGTTAGTTGGTTCATCGCTTTTTTGTTTTTTACCACGAACCATGAACTGTGAACTACGAACTATTTCTTCAACAATAAAATTTGCTTCATCAACTTCGCTTCTCGCCTCATAAAGTGTTATTTTTTCGCCTTTCAGATTTTCGGTCCAAAGTTTTAAAACCGGATGAGATTTATTATGCGAAATAACCTGGGTTGCCGCATCTAAAATTGTTTGAGTTGACCTATAATTTTGCTCTAAATTAAAAACTTTTGCTTCCGCATAATCCTTTTTAAAATTCACAATATTCCGGTAATCGGCACCGCGGAAGGAATAGATTGATTGGGAAGCGTCGCCAACAACTGATAAATTTCTATACCTCGCGGCCAGCATTTTAACTATCTGATATTGGGAGTAATTCGTATCCTGATATTCATCAACCAAAATATATCTGAAAAACTGCTGGTATTTCGAGAGAGTTTGCTCATCAGTGCGGAAAAGTTTTATTACCAAAATCAAAAGGTCATCAAAATCAACTGCCTGATTCCGTCTTAAAATCTTTTGATATTCTAAATAAACTTTGGCGCAGTTTTCCTGAAAAAATCCTCTGGCATAATTTGGATATTCCATCTCTGAAATTAAATTATTTTTCGATTCAGAAATCACTTTGCGCACAGCATAGGGGCTGATTTTCTTGTTTCCGGCAAGTCCAACAATTGCCATTGCTTCTTTTACTGCGTCCAGCGCATCGGACTCATCATAAATCGAAAACCCCGGATCTAAACCAATTTTTCCGCCGTCCCTTCTTAGAATCCTTGAACAAATCGAGTGAAAAGTGCCCATGATTGGCAAGTCGTTTGTCGTTTGTCGTTTGTCGTTTGTTTGCCCTGCGATTGACGATTGACGATTAACGATTAACGATAATATTCTTTCTTTCATTTCCTGCGCGGCTTTATTGGTGAATGTTATGCAAAGAATATGAGATGGTTCAGTTATTTTTTGCTCAATTAAGTAAGCGACTTTATAAGTTAAAACCCGGGTTTTTCCAGAACCGGCTCCGGCTAAAATTAAAATCGGACCATTGGTTTGTTTAACAGCTTTTTGTTGAATAGGGTTTAAGTCATCTAAAAGATCGGGCATAAATATTTTGTCATTCAGAGCCCCGCCATAGCGGGGCGTGGAATCCTGACTAGTTTTAATCAAGATTGCGACGCTTCGCTCGCAATGACACTGAGGTGGAAGATAGTTTAGCATTTAAGTTAAAATTGACAAAGAACCTATAGTAGAATACAATCCATCACTTATGACGACTGAACAAAATGCAAGACGTGGGAGACCAGCTGGATCAATGGAGGCTAGGATGGAAGCTTAGTGAGGCAATTAAGATCGGAGTTGGGTTTGAGTCAAAAGGAATTAGCGGCTAGAGTTGGTATTTCAAAGGTAATGGTATCTGTTGTTGAAACAAGGAATCAGCCAATGAGTCCTCAATCTTTGGGAAGGTTGTCTGCTGCTCTGGGGGTAGAACCTCAATTTTTAGAGTTAGATACAAAGATACCTTTAGAAAAAGCTGTGAGAAGTTTAATTAAAGTAGTTAGGGAAGGTGATTTGGGAAATGAGTCTCTAGTTAGCATAAGCACCTCCTTAGAGGGAGTTTTAGAAGTTGCAAATACTCTGTCAACAATTCTTAATAGAAAGATAAGAGCCTCAAACTAAAAAATAACTTTCTAACCGGTAAGGGTAATATTAACGAGTTGGTACAAGATGCAATGTGATTAGCAAGTAGTAGTGGGGATTTTCGAACATTTCAGGATGTGAAAATCTGAAGCAGAATTCACTCACTACACCAGGCAACTTGTCACTGG
>JAKFWZ010000026.1 GCA_021731695.1 Candidatus Daviesbacteria bacterium
AGATTCTGACCAAAAACAATTCTCCTTAACTGTTTCTTGATTTGTGCCTCAGAAGGTATTTGATTTAGTCGATACATAATTTAATTTAACAACTATTTGCCGTTAATTTGTACCAACTGCTTTAGATTACCCAATTTTGATCTATTGCAACGCTTAATTCTACATATCTATAATTATTTCAATGGCACTGCTTATTTCGCTATTACTTAACACTCTTGCTTTAATAATTACTGCATATATTGTTCCGGGAATTAATGTTTCATCTTTTACATCAGCGTTACTCGCAGCTATCGTCCTCGGAGTTATTAATACATTTATTAAACCGGTATTAGTATTGCTCACACTTCCGCTTACATTACTTACATTAGGGTTATTTATATTTATTGTTAACGCAATTGTTCTTAGAATGACAACATTATTTGTCTCTGGGTTCCAGGTAGACGGCTGGATGCCGGCAATACTCGGAGCAATTGTTCTCTCGATCGCTTCCACAGCTCTTTCTATGTTAGTTAAAGACTTCGCCGGCACTGGCAAAAAGAGAAAATAAATCCTTAAACTTTTAGTTCACAAATTTCCAAAAGTTAATGTACAATTATATTTATGTCTGAATGGATTGTTCTAGCGCTTTTAGCTGCGATTTGCATTGCTATTGTAAACCTTGCCACAAAGCAGGTTAGTAACAACTCAAATTTTAATGAATATTCTATCGCCTGGCTACGAACTATTCTTGCGCTTCCTGTGCTTTGGATATCTTTATATGCAACAGGCATACCAATTATAGATAATAAATTTTGGTTATTCGTTTTAATTTTAGTTCCTTTGGAAGTTATCGGTGCACTGTGTTACTACAAGGGTTTAAGAATTTCTCCGCTTTCGCTAATCACTCCGGTAACTTCTTTTAATGTCTTGTTCACTGCCATCGGCGCATACTTAATTTTAGGGGAACAGTTAACAATAATTCATGTTATCGCTGTTTTATTATTTGTACTTGGTTTGTACGTGCTTAATTTCGATTTCAGCCAAGGCAAAAGTATCTTTGAGCCTTTCAAAAAACTTACAAAAGAAAGGGGAGTTTTACTCGTATTTATTTTTACTTTATTAATCGGAATTAATATTCCTCTCCAGAAAATTGCCTATTCTTATGCATCTCCTCAATTCTTTGCAGCAGTTTTCTTCTCCATCACAACCATTCCTTTTACTTTTTTATTTTTGACCCGCGGCAAAGGAAACTTTAGCGACATGGTTGTAAGCGGCAAAGCAATTATTTTGATGGGGCTTTTTAATGGTCTTTATTTATTTGCTAGTGTTAAAGCCATGAGCCTGGGCAAAGTCGCATTCGTAACAGTAATTGTTTCGCTGAATATTTTACTGACAGTTCTTTTGTCCGGAGCTTTCTTTAAGGAAAAAAATCTTTTACAACATTTTCTGGCAGGACTCATTATGCTGGGTGGAGTCGCATTAATTGCTCTAAATCCTTAATTAGTTTGATTTTGTTCTTACAATGGAACGCTGTAAGTACTTCACGAAGTTGCTTAAGATTTGATTAAATCAAATCGCAAGCTAAAGAATACTCAGAATTTTCGGAGGTTAAGGTTTGTTCTTCCCATGGAACGCTTTATGCACTTCTCTTAACTGCTTATTTGTAATATGCGTATAAATTTGAGTTGTGGCAATGTTTGAGTGCCCCAACATTTCCTGGACCGAACGAATATCAGCTCCGTTAATTAAAAGATCCGTGGCAAACGAGTGGCGCAATGTATGAGGCGTAGCTTTAATTGTAAGGCCAACTTGCTTTACATATTTTTCAACAGTTCTTTCAATTGAGCGGGTTGTAAGACGCATATTCTCTCCGTCATCAGACGGGTCCTGACGACCCTGAAACCTAATGAATAAGGGCTTGTAACCATCGCTGCGCTCATCTAAGTATTGTTGAATTGTGTCGCAGGCAGAATCTGATAAAAAGACAATTCTTTCTTTGTTCCCTTTACCAATAATAGGGAACTCAAGGCGTTCAAAATTAATGGTATCCCGGTTTAGGTTAGCTAACTCTGAGACCCGAAGCCCTGTGGAAAACAAAGTCTCAAGAATTGCTTTATCACGAAGGCCATCGATATTAGTTAAGTCAGGAGCTGCGAGTAAAATCTCCAGATCACTATTTTCTAAAACTTTAAGAGGTGAAGCCTCAGCTTCTCCTAACTCAACTTTCTCAGGAGGCAGACTGGCAACATCCACACGCGTTAAATATTTAAGGAAAGAACGCAAAGCAATCATGAAATAGTTCTGAGTTTTTCTTTTTAGAGGTTTTTTGGATTCAGGATCAAGCCATCTGGCGAGATGAAGGCGATACTTTTTTATTAAATCTAAATCAATTTCTGAAGGTTCAATTTCTCCCGCGAAATCCAAAAACCGGGTGAGGTAGTGATTATAATTTTCAATCGTATTTTGGGAAACATTTCGCTCAAGCTCAAGATACTCTAAAAAATCGAGCTTAAGGGCAGACAAACTCATTTAAAATCTCTCCCTTCACTTAATTGCGATCAGTCCTGCTACTCCTGAAATAATTAGTATAAAACCAACAGCAACGAGAGCGATCGTATTGTCTAAAAGTCCGGCTGACTGACCATTTCCCGTAACATCATTTAAATTAGGTTTGTAAACCTGATACTGCTGCGCTGATTGCGTAGATGCACCCGTTGTGCCAGGCAATAATTGTCCCTGACCCCCATAAACACCCGTACCAGTACCTGCACCAGTGCCAGTCGCCGGGCTAGCTGAAACTCCGGTAGTTGTACATGTTCCGGTTCCAACTGTATATGTTCCGTTCGTTACGGAACTTAAAACATCAGCGATTGTCCCTCTTTCAACAACATTGGCATCAGTAGTTTTTGTTTTATTATTAGGATCAAAATCAAAATTTAAATTAACGGCGGTTTTATCTGCGAGTGTGCTTGCAACGGTAAACTTAATTGTGGCAATCGTTCCCGAACCAGAGTAAGGAGTTGAGACATCTGAAATTCCCGATATGCTTACTTTACCGCCAGATGAATCAACGGAATTTCCAGGATATGACGGATAAATTGTTCCGTTAGTTATCTGAGAAGTTGAGGTAGAGAGCTGAGCCGGAGCGTAAATAACTATTACATCGGTTCCATCAGTCTGAACACCCTGCGTATCTAAATTGACTTTTATACTAACGGGGCAACCTTTATTAATAGTTCCTGAGGGTGGATCAAACGATAACGTAGCGGCGTGTGACAGGACAGGAAATACAACTAAGTAGAAAAAGGCTGTTAATATTCCCGAAATCTGTTTAAAATTTTTCATTATAATATTTTAACTTTTTATTGTGCCGAGCAAACCCCGCAACTTGTTGTAAACTCGGCATCATATCCGCAGCTGCCCTCTTTAGTCGATCCGCCGGAACATACCTGAACTCCTGAATTACCGGAACTATCCAAACAATTTTGCCTAAAGCTGTCACAGCTGTTATTGTTTACAGCTGGAGCACCAGTATCCGATCCATTTATTAGTATATCAGCATTTTTGATGAAACCTAAAATATCATTTGTACTGCCCGTTAAAACTACATTCGAATCAGCCGTTCCTCCAGGCTGAAAATCTATGCTAAGTTGTGTTTGCCCGTCTTTTAAGGCAGTGAAATATAGTTTTGCAAAAACTCCGGCACCGTTAAACCCTTCTTTGGCCGGAACGGTTATTCCGGAAATTCCTATTAAATTACTTACTTTATCAACCTGCAGAGCGGGATATTCAGAGTAGAGAGTACCAGCCTTAGCAAAAGTGCCTGTTTTGGGAGTTAAAAACACTGGATCATACTTAACAACTAAGTCTGTCGAATCTGTACTGTAGCCACCGGTGAAAAGTCTTACATCAACTTCAACCTCATCGCCTGTGCGGTAAGAGGTTTTGTTCGGTACAAGACTAATGCTTGCATCCTTCAATCCACTGACTTGTGTCGTGGGTACCTTACCTCCTGAAGCAGAAAAAAGGGATATTCCGCCAAAAATTACCTCAAGAATCACCCCGATTGCAAGTAAAACCAAAATTATTTTAATGATGTTTTTCTTAACCCAAGCCTTTGGATTTTCTTTAAATCCCGAAACAGTTTTTTGTGGTATCGGACTTTTAATTATTGTCGGATTGGCAGTTTGCTCCATATTTATATAAGTTCTTCTAAAACTATCCTAATCTAGATTACTTGCTTCAACCCTAAATTGCAATATTTTAGAGTCATTGTTAAGGCACCGGTACACCTATGCTTACAGATACCAGACTTCCTAAAATATTGATATTATCGCTGTTGCTAAAAATTTTAGAAGAAGACAATAAATCTATAGTCGAAGTCCCAGGATTTTTAGCTTTAAAGACGATCCTTGCCATAAGCTGATCTGCATCTGCCGGAGTCCGTATTCCGTTTGGTATACCAGCAGTTAAAGATATGTTCCCGGTTGCGTTATCAAAAAATTCTTCAGCCCAAGCCGTTAATTCTGTTCCTTTTTCAATTCTGACAACTTCAAGTTTAGACTGGTCAAATTTAAGTTTTGCACTAAAAAGATTGCTTGCTTCAGTCTGAGATGCGAAATTTAAATCAACTTTAAATTCTGTGTTTACCGGGTATGAACCTGAGCCCTCAGGTGCTAACAAAAAGTATGCAGCTCTACCACTTATTGAAGCCTGAGGTGATGGACTTGGTTCTGGCCTGCCTTCATATACACAAGCGCCGTTTATGCATGTAGTACCTTGTGGACAAACCTGATTACACGAATTTGTGGGACTAGGGGAAGGCTCTGCTGCCTTGGTTGGGATTGGCTCATCTTCTTTGTTAAAATCATATCTCATACAAGCCCAATCGATAGAATTGACCTTCGTGTCTCGGTTAAAGTCTGCAGTTCTACCCTGATTTGCGCCCAGCACCGACCATTGTCTGATCATTTCAGAGCTGTCCAAAGCATTAATCTTACCATCGGATAAAATAACCGGAGCAATATCTCCGACAGGCAAAATAAAATTAGAATCATCCTCTGCGCTAATAAGATTTGTTCCTTCACCTGCAGTAAATAAAGAATTTCTCCTTAACGAATAAGGAGCTTTAATAGAAATTGCATACCTCTGACCTGTTTGGAGCCTTGTTCTGAGATTTTTAATCAAACCATCTTTATCAATTGAAACAACTTCGTCAACTTTATTTCCCTGTGCATCCACCAAAGTAACTTTTACGCTATTTACATCAAACGCTCCCGGAGCCCGGCAGAATAACCTTGCACCAAGAGACAAAACTGAAGTATTAACAAGACAGCTGACTTCAGGCAATGTTGTTCCGTCACTGGTTGATAGGACAACCTTAAATAACTTACCGTCGTCCAGATTTTCCCCAGGCTTAAGTGATGCCACAACCTGTGATGAATTCCATGAAGTTATATCAGCGTCTTTTGAGTTAACTTTAACTTTACCGCTGCCATTCCCTAACCTTTCACCATTGATTGTGAGCAGTAGGTTTTGTTTGTTTAATTCAACCTTACATGAAAGTGAAGCTATTACCGGTGGGGGAGCCACAAGCTCTACTGAGATGTGTTCAGTTCTTGGTTGCGTTCCGGCCGGTCCATTAAACCTAATCCATATTTGCTTTGATCCCGGAGCTGGATTACTGAATGTAAAATCAGTAAAAGTAGGGTGATCTAAGTAAGGAATTTGTTCAGCATTGTTTAATCCCGCTTCGGTTTCCGCCATCTGATAACTAATAGTTCCAACCCCAGCCTCTGAATTTGAAAATATCAAAGCTGCATAAGTTAAAGGTCCGCCATCTCCAATTCCACTATAAATTCCAAACGGATCGGCGCCGGAGCCTTGCCCCAAATAATTATTAACCTTAAAATCAATGCCCGGTTCATTGCAATTAATATCCTCGTCCAATACCTCATGTCCGGCGTTTTTATATTCATCAATTTTTGCCTCAGCACAAGCTCCTTGCACCCCTACGCTTCGGTATTTTGAAGCATCTGAATCATCTCCCGGAGCTCCCGTCACTGACTGAACCAAAGTTTTTAAATCATTATCGGCAAATTTACCTGGACTTAAGACCTGACCTCCGCATTTAACAACTTCAGCGTAAAACGTCTCCCTGTTAACCCTGTTATCCCAATAGACAAGAGTACTATCGGCAACTTTGGAATTCACAGTTTTATGAAATTGATTGTCAAATCCCATAGCCGCTTCTACACAATCTATGACTGGTGATCCTTCAGAAGATGCCCGGGGAGACGCTGAACCAGCAGCAGAAGGACTTGCAGCAACTGATGCTGCAGCTGATGGAGAAGCAGTTACAGATGCAGCAGCAGAAGGACTTGCAGCAACTGATGCTGCAGCTGATGGGGAAGCAGTGACAGATGCAGCAGCTGAAGGCGAGGCAATAGCGCAGCTGCGGGCTGTTACAGTAACTATATTAGAAGAGGAAACACCGCTTCCACTTTTAAATAATTGATACCTATATGTTTGTCCTGGAGTCACATTCTCATCAGTAAAAGGATGAGTTGTCCAGTGAATCTGCGAACCATTTCTTAAAACATTATAATGATATCCGTTCGCGCTCCAGTCAAGATTTATCACCGACTTTGCTCCCTGGCAGCTTTCTCCAGCTGATAAATTAACATCAGGCCCCTGATCTTCGGGCGCTATTGCAAAAGCTTTAGGAATGATTTTTTCAAAACTTGCAAAAAGTCCGCCTATATTTATAGAGGGTAATTTACTCTGACCGGCATCCGCACCCGCACAACTTGCCGGAGCTGTTATTGTATAAGTGTTGGATCTTTTACCCACTAAAGGTCCGTCTACATCCTGAATATAATATGCGTTTTGCGAACCTAAGCCAGGATTATCAACCATTTGTTGTGTTGGCGGGCGGGTATAAAAACCGGAGAACCAATGTAATTGAACTCCATTTTTATAGAGATGAAAATTAGGAGTATCAGCCCGTCCGCCATTACTAAAAGTTATTAAAGGACTTCCGTTCGAGCAGCTTCCCACGGCTGTTAAATTTATGCCCAATTCATCAACCCCTGAACTTACGCCTGTTGTCGTTGTGGCTGTAGGTGAGGGCTGAGCGGTTGATGGGGAAGCCACAGCTGAAGGGGAAGCGGCAGCGCAAAACTGACCATAAGCGCTGGCAGAACCCACACCAACGAAGCTTGACAAGGTCTGACCACATTCATTAACCATCGAAAAACTTACGGTAAAGGCAGAGCATGCATTAGCGGCTGTCACCTTTAGAGTAAATGAAGCAACTCCGGTACCAAAGTCCACATTCAATACTTGTCCCGATTGAGAGGATTGTTTACCCACGATTTCGTAAGTCAGACCCTGCTGCGCCGGGATTGCTATTGATTTTATCTTGCCTGTGGGATACGTATATACCCACTGTATAGTTCGGTTATCAATAACAGTAGGAACTTTACTGCTGGTTGCGGAACAAACAGGGGAAGCCGAAGAAGGCGATGCAACAGGCTGAACACACCTCCCTGCACCACTTGCGCACATCCTTTCAATACCACCAGGACAATAAGGAGTACACACTAAACCTTGCGGACAATCATTCTCCGCGATACTGCAGGTTATTATTTCATCCTGAACACACCTCCCGGCAGTTAAAGAACAATTAGCGAGTCCTGCAGGGCAATACGGTTCACAAATCTGACCCTCAGAACAACCGGAGTTTTGGGCGCTGGTATTACAGCTTATATAACTTGGCTCGGGTTCAGGCTCCTGAATTTCCCAACCAATTGGTACATGACAACGCGTAGGGAAATCTACACAATTAGTAGGTCTTTCCTGATCATCAACCCTCTCACAAGCCCTTGTTATAACCTGCGCACACTCTGTTCCTTCATCTCTGCAAACACCGGGATAATTTTGATGCCTAAAGCATGTATCCCCAACCGGACAATCCTCAGTAGTTTCGCAGGAAAAAGAACCATCAGGAATTGGACCAAGCGGGGAAGTGAGTTTAATAGGAAAGGACGCACAGCTTACTTTATAGGGATCATTTGAAATAACGCATGAATCATTACCTATTACGAGCTGAATTGGTGGTTCCGCAGCTTTAGGAGCAAATATTTGAGTTCTTTGCAAAAGCCAGACTGTTAAAGGAATTGCTAAAAGTAAAATTACCAGTACGATGATCGAACGCTTTTCCGGGTCCGCTTCTAAAACTCTACTTTTTAATTTTGAGAAGAAATTTTGCGGCTTGGAATAAAATGATTGAGTGTCCATTTATTGAGTTGCTGATGTTACCGGAATATTGATTACCTCACTAAAATTACTGATAGGCGTTGTTGAATCAAAATCAACTTGTCCAGCTAACTGACCGTTGTTGGCAGTTGCTAAAATTGAAAATTTATTACTGCCGGATTTATCGACAAAAACTGAAACATCATAATTTGCGCCAACTAAATTGTTTGTTACCTGAACTAAAGTCTTAGCATCTGCCAATTCCTGGCTCGTTAAAGTTTCACCTCTGACATGAGACTCCGGAACCTGCAGGAGCTTAATCGTACCCTGCCCTTGGGCTATATAAGATTCATCACTATCTGCTGAGCCGTTTCTATTAGTATCCAAGAACAATTTCCCTCCTAGATCTATCTTAGCAGAATTTGTTGTATCTTTTGAAGGGCTTGGAACAGGAGTGGGGGAGGCTGCCGAGGGACGAGGAGTGGATGAACCTCCTGGAATTGTAATTGTGGCAGAGGATCCTCCTGTATTAATTGTCCCTGAGGCTGGTTGTGGAACTGATACCGGGAGTGGGTCATCTGATGCGCCAAAATCATAATTCATACAAGCCCAGTCAATTGAGTTGACTCTTCCATCCCGATTAAAATCACCAGTTGGCTGCGTGGCAGCTGTTGTGCCTAAAATCCTCCACTGGCGCATCAATTCCGCTCTGTCTAAAGCGTTAATTTGCCCATCAACTAAAATCACCGGAGCAATATCTCCAATAGGCAAGATGAATGGAGTACCATTTGAATTTAATATTTCCGTAGTTCCTTCCTGAGCTGTAAAAACAGAAGTTCGCCTTAGTGAACCCGGAGCTTTAATAGAAATTGCATAATTTTTACCAACCTGAAGCTGAGTTTTAAGATTGGCAATCTGTCCGTCTTTATCAATAGTTACTTTTTCTTCGATTTTATTTACTTTATCAGGATTAGTATTATCTTCAGGGTTATAAACTAAATTGACACTTACGTTTTGTGCATCAAATTTCCCCGGCTCCCGGCAAAAGATTCTGGCCCCAAGCGAAACCAAAGATTTATCAACTGCACAAACCGCTGTTCCTGATTCGCTGCCATCAGCTCTAGTTACTTTAATTTTAAATTTCTGACCTTCCGTGAGTGAGATGTTTGGTTTTTTAAGTGTTGCAACGATCTGTTTATCATTCCAGGCAGTAATTTCTGGTTTTGCAGCGGGCGTCACAGATTCAACTGTACCTATGGTATCGGTAAATCTTGAACCCTGAATTGTTATATTAAGATTTTGTTTTGAAACGTCTAAGTTGCAGGCCAGACCAATAATTTGCGGAGCCTGACCAATAAAATCAAAGGTGATATTATCTACAACCTTTGAGCCATTAGGATGCAAATATTCTACCCAAATTTGTTTTGTTCCCGGATTTATATTTGTTAATTGGAAAGTCGTATCAATTGATTGCTTACCAATATTTCCGCCGGTTGTAGTAGCGGAACCTGAAGCTCCGTTTATAAAATTATCATCGCTTTCTGTATTCTCACCGTCTGTAAATTGATCATCACTATCCTGAGCTAACGCTGGGGGAGCTAGTGCTTCAAAAATATTTCCAGCAGCGTAATTTTCAGACTCTCCTGCAAAGGCAAAAGTCTTCCATTGTGCCTGATTTAATCCTTCGCGACTTTCAGCTAATCGATACATGATGTCAGTACTATTTGGAGTTCCTATCGGAGGAGTAGTCGGAGAAGCTGCAGAAGATGGGGAAGCGTTTAAAGTAACAGACGCTGACGGTGATCCATTGGTTTTACAACTCCAGCTATCTTGACATCCGGTAGGACAATTAAATGTCTCATTTTTAACTAATGCCTGATCACAATAATATTCAGTTAGTACACCATTAGCGCACTTATCAAAATCAGTACAATTCCCGCCATTGTTACAGGTTTGAGGGTCTCCTGAAGTTGCATCAACATTGTTTGTTACTACACCTAACTTGTCATAAACCTTTCCACCGTCACTATCAGTGCAAGCTCTACCGTTTGGATTATCATTAGGCCACACATGAGGTCTAACACGAGGATAACTTGCAGGAGGTGCTGACCCAAACTGAGCTCTGATTAAAACAGTCTCATCACAGCCGGCACCTGAACCCGTATTAGGCTCTAAATGAATTGTCGTATTTTGTCCCTGTGACAGCATTTCATTTTTAGATGTACCCGGACCCTTAACTTCAGCTCGGCAATCACCATCGTAATCGATAATAAGAGTGCATGAAATCGTGAATTCTTCTATCACTCTTGAAACATCCCAATCTTCCCCAAATTTATTCCACATTGTTTTGTATAGATCAGCTGTATTTATGTCTGCACCATTTTGCAGATGAGTTTCCCAACCCTCGGTCTGCCGGATGGGAGCTCGGAAAACAAAATCTCCTTCTGTTGCGCCGACTGCAGGACTGCTTAATATTTCACCACAACCAAAAACATCAACTTTTTTAAAACCTCCAGCGGCTTTGGCTGATTTTGGCGCAAACCAATCTATTATTTTTTCGATAGCCGAATTATCTGCAGTAGGTTTTGCCGGTAGCGCAGGAATATTAAATTCGGCAGGAATATCGCATACCGGATCAGTTCCTCCTTTTTCGACAAACCCGAAACTATTAACATTGGTTACTGAAGTATCATTTCCAACATATATATTATCTTTAGCATGCTGGTCCCAAATGGACTGGATCCTGTTATTTTGCGACTTGTTATAACAAACAATATTATTTGAATTTATCCAACCTGATTCATACTGAAAATCGTTTCCTGCCGTAAATGAATAATTATGATTACCATTCGCTACAGTGTTATTAATAACTCTGTTGTTAGAAATTTTTCCATCAACACCAATTTCCAAACCAATTCCCAAAGCTGTTGATCCACCCGAATCAACGAAACAATTATCAATAACATTGTTTTCTCCAAGAGTCATAAAGATACCATGGGCAGTTACGCCGCTAACCTGACAATTTGAAACCCGGACATTAGTTACGCCTTTACCATCGTTAAAGCCCAAAATAACTCCGCTTATCGCATTCTCAAGCTTCACCTTATCAACGAATCCGCGATCAAGATTTCTCAAACGAATTACATCAGTATTATTATTTCCCTTTATTGTCATTTCCCTGATAGCAATATTCGATTGGCCGGCATTTGTATCATTTCCCACAACGGCATCCGCCAGATTCAAAGCCTCATTTGCCTGAATTATTGTCTGATCAACTCCGTCTCCAAAAAGCGTGGTATTTGAATAAACTCTGATTTTTTTATCAACTATATAGGTTTTTGCAGGCAGGTAAACCGAACCACCCGTCTGTTTTATACTATCTAACGCTGCCTGTATATCATCATTAAAACTTTTAACATTTATATTTTGAGGGGATCCATTGTTTTGAGATGCTGCAGGAGAACCAGCAGGAGAAGGAGAATTACCTGCAGCCGAAGCTGCAGTACTTGGAGCAGCTGAATTAGTACCTCCGTTACTTAAAAACGGATTTATCAGCTTCAGGGGAATTAGGGGACAATCTGCTGTTTTTTTACGCGAAGAGGAGGCCTGCCCATTCTGGACCGCTTTAATACAACCGGTATCACGAAGCTGAATCCACTGACCCTCAGCCCTTGGTAAAAAGTTTGTAGTTTGTCTGGCTAAATATAAACTCACCGGCAATAACATTAAAATTGCAAGAAGAATGAGTAGGGAATTGAATGACTTGCGTGAGAGCTTAATACCTTTGTCATCTAAAAAACCACGACACTTTTCCAAGACTGCGTCCATTAATACAATAATGGTATAAAGACAAGCTAATAGTCAATCCCGAAAATATTGTGCGACATCAAAATAATTAATGTAATTCAGGCATGTTTTATGCGTAGAAGTTGTTATAAATTAAATCAAAAAATATTAATAACAGGAATGATGATTTAAGAATGCATAAAATTAAAACTAGGAAAATCATGAAGTAAACATTCAAAATAGTTTCTTAAAAAATAAGACTCAAGCCGGCATCTCTTAGCAAGCTTTGTTATTAGGCAAAACCGCAAGTTTCTGATGACTTAGTGTGCATTAAGTTAATGCGTTTATTCTACCAGTAGCGAATAAGTCATTCCGAGACTAGCTAGCCTCAAGCCCCAAAATCCCCCCTAAATCGGTTTGCAGACAGGGGAGACGCCCATTTATCTATCTATAGATTAGCCTAATACAACAGTCTAATCATAATATTTGTAAATACTAAAAACCCAACAGAAGATAAAAAAAATTTCGTCAAAAAAAACGACCGATAAGTATCTAAAAATAGACCAATAAGTACATGTGTTTTACGCCTATTTTTTGCATTCTATTAGTAGTCCCGAGGGTCTCCTCTGCGTACACGCATGCGCGACGTCGCATAAGCTACATTGTGCGACATTAGGCTCGAGTGGACAAAGATCCGGTTAAATTGAGGCTACAGCACACGAAAAGAGCTCGTTTTAACAGAGAATGATGCTTACCCTTAGAGAACGCAGCTCTATTGCAACACTCGATTGCAATAGATGCGAAGTTCTCGGAGATACAAATTGTATATACAATTTGTATCTCATAGTTTTCACGCGTGATAACACTTTCGGGTTTTTGTCGCAATACGAATGAGTACTAAAGGAGTGCACTACTCTCAGTTTTATCCCTATGTTATTAATTACCGGACGAAATCACAGGCACGAATCCTGCACAAGTTGAGCGTAAACATGTCTTATAGTATTTCCCTAGTTATCCACAATAACTGTATCATACTATATCATTTTACACTTTCCGTTTTCACTCTCCTCTGCTTTCTGCTATTTATCTGAAAAAATTAGTAAGAAAAAAGATAATAACCATAAGTCCTCCACCTATCTGGGAATACTCTATTATTATTCTCTTCCTTAACCTGTCCCTCAGATACTCCGATAAAATACCTAAGAAAATATAATAAATTGAATTTATGTATAAAGCTGTTATAAGTGAAGCCTGAGGCCAGAAAGATAAAGCAACTGCGCTCTCCCCTAAAATTAATGAGATTACAAAAGAGTAAACAACTATTTGAGAATCTAATTTCTCCATCTTTATACTCCAAAGACTTTGTAGCGATAGCGGGAAACTGATCAAGGCTACTAATACCCCATTCCAGAAAAATGGCAAATTCAGCGAAAATAAAATACTTACGATTAAAATGAACGTAAAAATCGTATAGACAAAATTAGCTGTCGACGCAGCTCTGTATAACGGAATAGCCCGATCGGACGCTACATTCAGTATATTTTGCGAGAGAATTAACCAATAAAGAGAAACACCAAAAAACAGTGCCGCCGGTAACCTCGTTAACCACCTAACGTATTTGAACAAAAAATAAAACGCCGGAAAAGAGACTACATATAAAACCGGAAGAATTAAAAGTAGAATTGCTTTACTCCAAGTCATTCCTTTCCATAGTGAAATCAAGATCAAAACATAAGAAATTAACGCTAAAATTACAACTAAGTAGTATCTTTTGAATAAAATATTTACCGGTTGAGTGATTAAGATAAATCCAAGGGTCAGAAGAATTACCGTTAAAACTATTTTTTGGCGCTTATTTAATATTTTGTCTGATTTTTCTAAGAAGGATTTAATCATTTTGCTACTATTTTTAAAACATGACAAATCGCAATTGCGACTGCATCAACAGCATTATCATCCCAAGTCTTTTTTCTTTTAGTCCCAACCATTGGTTTTGATAATTCCGCTGCTTTTTCCCCTTTTACTTTAGCTAAAAAATTTCTAACACCTTCATGGACTTGTTTTTTATCAGCCCTCCCCGACCCCGCCACCATAAGTTTTACTGAAGGTCCGGAATACTCAGTTATCGAAACACCATGAAACCCTGCGCAAAGCATAATGACTCCCCTAGCCTGACCAACTGCGATTGCTGTCCGCGCGTTAGCTCCAAAAAAAAGCATTTCTATAATGATTTGGTCGGGTTTGAATTTTTTGAAAATTAAATCTAGTTCTGAAAAAAGCTGAACCAGCCTTTTTTCCATTAAGGTGTCTTTCGGAGTTGAGACAAAACCGTAGTCGATAAGCTGAATGTCGTAATTACCATTTTCGCGACCTAAAATATCTTCCGGTATATCGATAATTCCATATCCTGTGCTAGCCGTTCCCGGATCAATTCCAAGTATTCTCATATAAAAATAGTCTTCAGCAGTCAGACTTCAGCTATCAGACTTCTTATCTGACGACTGATGACTGAGAGCTATAATGTCTCATCTGGTTTCTCAAAGTTTGCGTAAACTTTTTGAATATCATCGTGAGATTCTAACTTCTCTGCAAAATTAATTATCTGATCAATTTTATCTGATTCGCTAATTTCTACTGTCATTGAGGGTTTCATTAAAATTTCTGAAGATTCAATTACATACCCTTTCTCTTTTAAGTAATTTTCAGTCGTAGAAAGGCCTGTTGGATCGACCGAAACGGCATAACTTAGCTTCCCTTCATCATAAAAGTCCTCAACGTCTTCCGCCCCACCGTCGATTATTTCCAAAATTTCATCATCCTTTTCTCCGCCCTTTGTTGCAACTTTAATTTCCCCTGTCTTTTTAAACATGTAAGCTGTGCTTCCAGAACCTCCTAATACTCCCCCTCCCCTGTCGAAAATATTCTTCATTTCCTGTAAAGTCCTTAACTTATTGTCTGTCACGGCTTCGAGTAAAAATGCCACTTTTTGAGGTCCGTAACCCTCATATATTACCTCCTCCAGAGTCTGACCCGGTAAGTTGCCTAAACCCTTATCAATTGCCCTCTGAATGTTTTCCTTAGGCATATTAACAGATCTCGCTTCCTCCAAAGCCATACGAAGTCTGGGATTAGTTTCAGGATCGCCTGAATTACCGAGTTTCGCAGCGATTGTGATAGCATTTCCAACTTTTGTAAAAGTTAGTCCTCTTTTCGCATCCGCTGCACCTTTTGCTCTTTTAATTGTTGACCATTTACTGTGTCCTGACATTTTTATCCTCTCTTTGTGGGCGACAACAAGGTTTCCTTAAGAGCGAAGCTCTCAAGGACGCAGTACTTATAGTCGACCACTTGCTATGACCTGACATAAGCTGAAATTATACAATGAAACTTCACGGCTTGAAAGCCGTGGTTTCTTGTTACGCCAAAACTTTATTACAACAATTCTTTTTTCTCTGTTGACAACTTCGAAAGATTTTCTCTATACTCTAGCATCAATGAACGACGAAGCCGTCTCGCCGGAACTGCTGCACAAACAGGCAATAAACGCTGCAATTACTTGTAATTGGCAGGGTGCTATCGACATCAATAAAAATATACTTACTCTCGAGCCCGAAAATATCGAAGTTTTAAACCGACTCGCCAAAGCATATTTTGAAACAGGAGTTTATTCAAGCGCCAGAAAAATTTACAACCAGGTTTTGGAACTTGACCCTTATAACACAATTGCTGAGAAAAACTTAAAAAAAGTAAACTCACTTAAAAAAGACG
>JAKFWZ010000015.1 GCA_021731695.1 Candidatus Daviesbacteria bacterium
TTATATTTTACAGATCCTAAAATTTTTAATGATCAAATAAAAATTCCTGAAAAAAGCATTTTAATTACAAGAGATGGGAATAGATCAGAGGAAAAAATTGAATCAGGAAATACTGGCTACTATTTATACATAAAGCGCTAACTTTGGATCAAGCTTAAAGCGCGGCTGGCAACCATGCCAATAATAATTAAAGCTATAAATGCTTCAACCATCATTAAAGTTTTTACTCTTTTTGTTAAAGGCAGCGTATCAGCTGGAGAAAATCCGGTGCTGGTAAAAAATGAAAAGAAGACGTAATCCAAAAATTTAGGATGCCAATTGTCCCAGCCTTTAATTTGTCCCTGATATTGCGGAAATAGCAAATCATAACGAGTTTCATAATCATCCTTTGCTCTGGAAACTGGTCCGCCTCTGTCTACAATCCAGTACCAGAGACTAAAAACCAAAATAGAAATGCACCAGATAATCATCGCATCTGCCAAAATGAGACTGCCATTGTCTTGTATAACGGGATTTATAATTAAAGAGTAAAGATTATAAACAATATGCCATGTCATGTAAGCCAAAAGTGCAAAAAAACTCATTTTTAATAACTTAAGTTTTTTAAAAAATATGCAAAGAATACTGACTAGAGCATAGATTATGTAAACGCCTATTTCAAAATCCAAACCTTTAGAAAAGTCTGAGTTAAATGCATTTCTGTTTCCGGAAAGTGTTGCAAATACAACAGTATTTAAGAGTCCTGCCGCAAGAATAGCCAGATAAATTTCAAATTCAACCCGATTAGCTCCGCTTAATTTCATGCTGCAGTTTCCTTTGCAAATGCATCTAAAGTTTTAAAATTAAAAAAACGATTGATTGCGATTGTTGCAAGAATCACAAAAATCCATGAAATTTTTGCAATATTAATATCAATATAAACCAAAGGAATTGAAATCATAAAAACGACTGGAGCAGCTAAAAATCTCATTGAATAATACAGAATATGCCTCTGCGTCAGTGACTTATCAATTCGTTTTGCAATTACTGCATAAAACCAAATTGCACAAAGTAAAAATCCCGCAATCCCTAAACTTAAACTATAAAACATGACAATAATTTCTGACTGATTATAATCTCCAAAAAGATCAACTGGGAAAGGGAGAAAAGAAAGAAAAATTAAGAAAATAATATTTAACCAAATTATAATATTATCCATTTTTTTGACGAGAGAAAAAATTGCGTGATGGGTCAGCCAGTAATAGCCGATCATTAAAAAGCTGATTATATTGGCAAAGTATGAGGGCCAGAGATTTACCAGTTCAGTTAAAAGTCTGGGGGAAGTGGCTTCATGAACTGTCATTGCCGGAAGATCGATTTTTAAAATAAGAAGAGTTGCGGCAAATGCAAAAACGCCGTCTGAAAAATTTAAAACACGACCCTGATCAATTAAGGAACGGATAGTCTTTCTGCTTAGTTTTTCCTGTTCCATGAGATTATTGTCTGGTTAAAGTTTCGTTAAAAGGGGAGTCTATTTTTTGCATGTTTGAATCCAGATAAGTAAGATCTCTATAAGATTCAACCATTAAATATTGAGATTGCGGATAAGTAATATTTGGGGTAATTACCATAATATTGTCTTTGACTAAATGCCATTCACCCGTTGTTATAAAAGGAGCAACCTGTTTTCCCTGGTATAAATCCTCAAGCGTGTATGAACCATAAGTTTGAGCTGAATCCGAAGCGGTCAACGTTAATGTTTCTTCTATGCCGGAGCAATCAGCACAAGGTAATTGTCCTTTATATACACCTGAGATTTTTTCAACTATTGGGACGGGCTTGGGCGGGGTCGGACTAACAGCTGCAGAGGCCTTAAGCATAAATAAAATGGCTGCAGCCAGAAGAAGAAAAATCAGGAATTCAATTAACTTTTTATCGGATTTTTTTGATTTGGCAGCCATGAATTAATAGTAGAGAGTTGATTTAAGAATTACAAGGATGAGTCCTGCAAAAAAACCGGACTGCAAAATGCAGCCCGGTTTCAGATAATTACCTCTAACCTAAAAATCCAATAACTGTACCCATGAGTAACAATCCAACTAATTGGTAACTCGTATCAAACCTCAAAATTTTCCATTTATTTGGATTATCAGAACCGAATACTGCATTACCAACCTGAGTCGGCATTACAAATCCAAGCCAAACCCAAAATGCTGACATTAATCCGTTAGGGATTGGATCCATCATGTAAAAAGGTTCAGAAATCGCCATTATAAAAAACAAAACATATGCCGTTAGTAGCGACGCTATAAAAGTTAACCCATAAAGCGGTCCCATTTTAGCCTGATCCTCTTTAGTCATTTTCAATCCTCTAAGTGCCATCCATTGCTTGCCGAATAAAGCCGGGGAATACCAGGCAAAACCTAAAGCCATATATGCGATTGCTGCAGCAATAACTGCAATAAAATTCACTTCAATCTGCATTTTTATCACCTCCTTCTGAGGTAATTATTGATCTTTAAGTGTGAATACACAAGAGCTTGAATTAGGTCTCTGAGGACCAGGGATTTTTAAAACGGGGGATTTTATAGCGACAAATCTTAAAACCACGAGCATTAGCTCGCGGATGAAGATTTTCCGAACACGTAGTGTGAGGACAAGCGACCTTAGCCGCTTGAAGCTAGAAGAAACCACGGGCATAGCCCGTGGTGCTTCATCTGAAAATTCATCAAGACTTTCCTTGTTAATGCGGGGCATCAAACCAATAACGATTACATAAGCTGTTGCGGTCATGGCAATCAGATGATAGTTATACCCAATAGCCATTCCGATTGCTGCTGCAAACCAGATACTAGCAGCGGTTGTTAGATTAGTTACTTTACTTGTTTCCTGAAATCTTAAAATAACTCCGGCTCCTAAAAATCCCACACCTGAGACAATGCTTGTAGCTATTTTAGTCGGATCTTCGGGAAAGATGTTTAGAGAGATAAAAGTAAATGTCATTGAGGCACCAATAACCAGTGTTTGAGTGCTGATTCCCGCAGGTCTGCCTTTGAGCTCGCGCTCAGCGCCGATAATTATTCCGCAGATTAAAGAGATTAACAGGTTTACCAAAAAACCCATTTCCATTGGACCAAAATATTCGAGCAAGTGTTCTACAAATTCATTGTAGCAACGAAAAAAATGCTAATACAACTAGTCAATTCGGATTAGTACTATATTAAATGTAACTGATTTACAAAATGAAGTAATTATTCTAATATTGAGTCATGAACAACTGGCAAACAATTCCAAGCAACGAAGTATTAGAAAAAACGGCAGAAGCGCTTAGGGCAAATGGAATTAACGTGACTATCGCTGAAACTGCGGAGGAAGCAAAAAAACTTGCGCTTGAAATGATTCCTGAGGGAGCAGAAGTTATGAATATGACCTCGATAACAGTCGAAAAAATGAGTTTAGCTACAGAAATAAATGAGTCAGGTAAATTCGATTCAGTAAAAAATAAACTCGCGAATATGAATCGTGAAACAGAAAATCGCGAAATGCAAAGAATTGGAGCAGCCCCCGAATACACTGTTGGATCTGTTCATGCCATAACAGAAAATGGCCAGGTGATGATTGCCTCAAATACAGGATCTCAATTGCCGGCATATGTTTACGGTTCTCCAAATGTTATCTGGATCGCAGGGGCTCAAAAAATCGTTAAAGACATGGATGAAGGATTAAAAAGAATGGGGGAATACATTTTACCTCTGGAGACGGAAAGAGCGAAAAAGGCATATGGATTACCTGATGATTTTAAAAGTAATGTAAGCAAAGTGCTTATTATAAATAGGGAAGTGAATAATAAAAGATTAAATTTGATTATAGTTAAAGAAATTTTAGGTTTTTAATCTACAATTTATTGGTATAATTTTTTCAATGAAATTTCTCGGAATCTCCGCTGGGGTTATATTAATTTTAATCGTTGGATTTTATTTCTACAAAGATTCAATGATTGGGAATAATATCCAAAGTAATTCACCCACTGTAATTGTAAAAACATCTCCTTCACCCAGTCCTTTTCTCTTTCAAGAAATGACAATTCCATATTTACGCTCGCGTGAATATTCAAGCAATTTGGGAGAACTTGCGCCTTTCGGAAATAACGGAAACTTTAATTCTTATTTAACCAGTTATAATTCTGACGGTCTGAAAATAAATGCATTGTTAACTAAACCAACTGGTGAAATGCCTGAAGGTGGTTGGCCGGCAATTGTTTTTGTACATGGTTACATTCCGCCAACAACATATAGAACCACGGAAAAATATACTGATTATGTTAATTTTCTGGCACGCAATGGTTTTGTTGTTTTTAAAATTGATTTAAGAGGGCATGGGGATTCTGAGGGTGAAGCTGGTGGAGGATATTATTCAGAAGGTTATGTGATCGATACTTTAAATGCATACGAGGCTCTGAAAACATTCCAAGATCCTGAAACAAGTTCAGGACGATTTGTGGTAAACCCAAATCGAATCGGACTTTGGGGACATTCAATGGCGGGGAATATTGTGCTCCGGTCTTTAGCTGCAAAACCTGATATTCCGGTTGCAGTAATTTGGGGAGGAGCCGGCTATACATATGTAGATTTAGTGGAATACAGATTAAATGATGGAAGCTACAGGCCTACGACAACTAATGCAGAAAGACAAAGAAAAAGACAGCTTTTACGCGAAACTTACGGAGAACCGAGCGGGGGAAATCCTTTTTGGAATTTGGTCGCGCCGGCAAATTATTTAAATGATTTAAAGGGGGCAATTCAACTTAATCATGCAGTCGATGATGATGTAGTTTCAATAGAATATTCTCGTAACCTGAACAATCTCTTAAGCCAAACTTCTGTTCCTCATGAATTTAATGAATACTCTTCAGGAGGACACAATATAACTAATCCTAGTTTTACTCCGGCTATGCAAAACACTGTTAATTTCTTCAAAAAATACCTGACCCCTTAATCTTTCTTGCAAATTACTTACAAATTTTTGCTGCGTTACTTGTCTTAAAAAATTAATATTGATTCACAAAGGGGGTGAAGGAAGAAAATGTCAGATTTAAACGATTTACTATTTGATGATCTCGATGAAGTGACTGATGCAAATAAAAAAGGCAGACAGGGTTTTGCTTCTATGTCAGAAGATAAACAAAAAACTATCGCTTCTAAAGGAGGCAAAGCTGCACACGCTCAGGGGACAGCTCATGAATGGAGCAGTGATGAAGCCAGAGAAGCCGGTAGAAAAGGGGGACTCGCCAGAAAAACTTCTGAAGGCGACGTTTACGAGGAGGAAGAAATTGTATAAAAAAACTGGAGCTACGGGTAGCGACCATTTAAATTGCTTTTGATTCGAAGAAGCGCAGGCTTTGCCTATCCGTAGCTTTAAGAAATTGCCCACCAGTTCGCAAAACCTTGCGCCAGCAAGCTGTCTTAAGCGAAGCCGCAAGCTACGCACGTATATAGCTCAAAGCGGGAGCCGCATTTGTATGGGATTGACTTAGTGAAATGAAAATCAATTTTTCAAAAAGTGCGATTGTCTTTTTCAGAGCCTCCATTAAGAGTTGTAACTGTTCTTTGCCGATATCTATCCAGATTTCGAACATACCGTAAGGATTTTTTTGCCAATCCCAAGAAGTTCGACCAGAGAAAGTTGAACTTTTAGCCCCCTTACTCATCTCACTTAAACAAAGTTGATCAAGTAAAATATGTTCAAATAAGTGTCCAAGTTCTGTTTCTTTCACTTCAATATCAAAAGGTAAATTTGCATCATTAAAACATTGAGTTCTTAAAACGCTTGGATTATGAGCCTGCAAGAAAGCACCGGTCATTGGAAGATATTTAGTCGAAACGAAGGGTAAATTAATTTGCATAGTAATAGCGGTTTTTTTGTTTGATTGGCGATATTGAATTTGAAAGTATTGAGAGGTATTAACAGAAACTTTTTCCATATTCTTATAGTTTACTTACGGGAATTTTACAATGCAAGCAGAGCAGTTTTTCGCAGTTTCTTTGCACTTTTCTTACACAAAATTAACTCATCACTAATTTTCGTTGTGTATGATTCTTTAGATTGGAGGTGAGTTTAATGGACTTTTTACTTTGGGTAATCTTGGGCGCTGTCGCCGGATGGATTGCTTCCATAATAATGAAGACAGATGCACAGCAGGGACTTTTAGGAGATATTTTGCTTGGCATAGTCGGAGCTTTTATCGGAGGGTTTGTATTTAATATGCTTGGTGCATCTGGAGCTACAGGTTTTAATTTTTATAGTCTTTTGGTTGCAATTATCGGTGCAGTGATTTTAATTTATATCGGAAGAATGGTTTTTCGTCGATAGATTAAAAAGGATTTATTCTTTCAAACGAAAAACCACGGACTTTAATCCGTGGATGAAGTTTGTTTCGCCGATAGGCGAATCTCGCCTGAGGCGAGCAAGAAGAGAAACTACGGGCGAAGCGCAGCGGAGTCCGTAGAGACTCATATTTAAATATCCGGGCTGAAAAGTCCGGATATTTTTATACTTCGTGTAAGAATTTTGCAAGAAAAAAGTATGAAATGAATTTTTTTTTATTACTATAGAACTTCTTCTGTTAGAATTACACTCATGAAACGACTGTCTGGAGATATTGTAGAACGGATTTATAAATCAATATTAAGTTTTCTTGGCCAGTTAAATCTGGACGAGACTTATAAAAGTGTTGTCGAAGAAGCTGTTAAATTAGTGGATGCAGAGTATGGTTCTTTGGTTTTAAAGGTTAATGATGAATTTGTTAAGATTTATTCCGCAGAACCAGGAGCCACTGAATCTCAAACCGGCAAAAAAGCTGATAACCATCAGGTGTTTACAAAAAACCAAGCTATTATAGCGAACGTCTCAGAAACTTTGGATACTAAACCGGAACTAAAAAAAGCCGGTAATAGGTCGATCATGCATATACCTTTGACTTATAGAAGCAAAACGATTGGGGTGTTAACCGTTAACTCAAAAAAATATCAGGATTTCGGGCCCAAAGAAAAAAACATACTTAATCTTTTTGGATCGATAGCATCATTGGCGATCCGAAAAGCACAGTTAAATGATGAGACTGAAAAGGCCCTAAAATCCCGGGATATGTTTATCGCTATGGCGGCGCATGAATTTAAAACTCCTTTAACAACCATACATGGTTATGCGCAGTTATTATTATCTAAAACGCGCGGGGGAGATTCTTTAACCCATTCATGGGCGGTAGATCTAAACAATGAAATAAAAAGATTAACTTCGTTAACTAAAGAGCTGTTGGAAATTGACACTATTAAAACCGGTGAGTTGAATTACAATTTTAAGGAAGCAAATCTTAAAGATATCTTAGATAAATCTGCAAAAGATATTAAATTTGGGTATCCGCAGAAAAAAATAATAATCAGCAGTAAGTTGAATATTAATCAATCAATAGTATGCGATATTGACAAATTGAGCGAAGTTTTTACAAATGTTATTGAAAATGCTGCTAAGTATTCTCCGGAAAGTAATGAAATAAGAATCACTCTCTCTGAAAAAAACAGTAGTCTAAGAGTGGTTGTTACTGATAAGGGAATAGGTATACCTGAAGGTGATTTGGAAAAAATATTTGATGGGTATTATCGCTCCAGAAATCATAACAGGGAAGGTTTAGGCTTGGGGTTATTCTTGAGTAAGAACATTTTGGATAAACATTTAGGTAAATTTAATATAAGATCAAAAATTAATCGAGGCACATCAGTTGAAATTCTTCTGCCAAAACACAAAAAAAACTAATTTAATTATTTAAGCGGACTGAAAATTAATTATCCTCACTTTTGATCATATACCCGAACCCTCTTACAGATTTAAGTAATTTTTTATCAGAATTATCATCAATCTTTTTCCTTAAATACCCCATATAAACATCAACAACTCTGGTTTCAATATCCGGAGAATATAACCAGACACGATTTAAGATCATCTCCCTAGTTAAAATCCTTCCCTGATTGTTCATTAAGTATTCTAATAGCTTAAATTCCTGAGGAGTTAACTGAATATTTTCTTCGCCTCTTTTTACTTCAAAAGTTTTTTTATTCAGTTCCAAATCCCCAACAACTATTTTCCCACCGTCATCATGAGGGCTTCTGAGTCTTGCATTCATTCTCGCTAAAAGTTCATCCGCAACGAAAGGTTTTGTGACATAATCATCTGCGCCAATATTTAAACCCTGAATAATGTCAGAAGGAGCGTCTTTTGCGGTTAAAATAATAATAGGCAAACCGGGATTTTTCTTTTTAACTTCAACACAAACTGCTTCACCAGACATGTTTGGTAATCCGAGGTCTAAAAGCATAATATCCGGCACCATTTTAGTTAAAGAGTTTAAAGCCTGCACTCCATCAGATGCAGTTTGGACGACATAGTCATTTTCCCAAAGTAATTCCTTTAGGTATTTTTGTAAGCCCGCGTCATCCTCAACAACTAATACATTTACAGCCATGCGGAAATTATAGCACCAGGGTATTCCTCTGCAAGCAAATTTTCTCTATTCTTACAATTCTCTTTCATTAATTTTACTTCTCGGAACTTTTTGCAAAAAAGAGTAATATTTGTAAGATGAGATACTTATATAAATTAGCATTTTGTTTTATCTTTGTTTTCGTTTTAATTTTATTTCCTCAAATTAGTAAAGCCGAGGAAAAAATTAATAATTTTGATGTTTCAATAGTTGCCCATATTGATGGTTCTATGACAGTTCAGGAAAACATTGATTATGATTTTGGTGAAGATTTCCGCCATGGAATATTTAGGGATATTCCAACTATCTCTGAAGTTGGGGATTTATACCGGGTTGTTGATATCGATGTGGAGAATGTAAAGCGGGACGGAAAAGACGAAAAATTTGAAGTTGATAATACTCCTGAAGAAGTGAGTATTAAAATCGGAGATCCGGAGGAGACGATAGATGGCGCACATAACTACATTATTATATATAAAGTAAAAAACGGGATTGGCAGTAACTATGAAGATCATGATGAAATTTATTGGAACGCAACGGGAAATAATTGGGATATCCCAATCGAAAAAGCCTCAGCAAATATAACAACAGACTTTGGGGTTGCAACAAACCGCGCAGTCTGTTTTACCAGAAGTGCGGAATTTAATGCTCAGTTTTGTACATTTGATGCTAGTACTTTTAATCCTGTAACTACTACGAATGTAATGCAACCAGGGGAAGGATTAACAGTTGTTTATGGTTTTCCAGCGAATACGTTTCCTGATTCAATCTTAAGAAAAGATAAACCTTTTTGGGATCCTGATTTTTTGAGTTTCCTTAAAATTTACTTTGTAGTATGGATTGGACTTAATTTTCTACTAGCGCCGTATCTGCTGTTCAGATATTTTTCAAACCGTCCGAAGACTTTTGAAAAAGTGAGTGTTAATTTTGATCTACCCAAATATAACAATAAATTAATTCCCCCGGCCGAAGCGGGCATAATTGATAATACTAAGTTGGAGCAAAACGATGTAATTGCGACAATATTTGATCTGGCAATTAGGAAATACATAAAAATAGAAGATGTAAAAATTGACAAAAAGTTTCAGCCAGATGAAAAGGATTATAAAATCATTAAACTCAAGGATTATGGAGATTTAAAAGAATATGAAAAAACGCTACTAGACAGATTTTTCAAAGATAATAATTCAATTTTGCTAAAAGAGCTGAAAACCGATTTCTATTTAACTTTTGCAAAAATGGAAAAAGAAGTATATTCCTCGCTTACTGATGATAAATTCTATGTTAAAAACCCTAAGGATACAAAGGCTACACTTTTAGTGTTTGGAATTATTTTATTATTTGGAGCCAATATTTTACTGGGACCGGTATTAATTTTTCTTTCCTCGGTGCTGAATGGTAGGACAGCGCTTGGTGATAAATTTGATGCCCAAGTTGAAGGATTAAAAATGTTTCTTAAATCTGTTGATAGATATCATAAATTTCAATCCAAAAACTTAATAACTGTTGAAAAGTACATTCCCTACGCAATTGCATTCGGGATGCAGGAGGAATTTATGAAACAGTTAAAAGTGATCTATCCTGATTATCAGGCGGGTTGGTATTCCGGAAATGGGTTTTATCACAGCTATTCAGGTATGTATAGATCGTTCAGCTACAACACTACCGTTGCAGTGGGATCCTCGTCAGGTTTTTCGGGTGGTGGATCTTCCGGAGGTGGTGGAGGTGGTGGAGGCGGAGGTAGCTGGTAAAATCATTTGGTATAATTTCTTAACTCATGAAATATTTAGGACTTACCTTCGCTGCAGTGATTGTTTTGGTGTGGGTCATAATTCATACAGCGGATAAACCCAAAGCTGCAAATATTGAACCCATACAGCAGGAGAAACTAGTTGATCAGGAAAAATATTTTCCTTATTCTGAAAATGCACTAAGCAATTCAGTCAGAAACGGGAAAACACTGCTGTTTTTTGCAGCGGGAAATTGGTGCAACACTTGCAGCGCCCGAGACTCTGAACTTTCCAAAAAAGCTAATGTTTTACCTAACGATGTGAGTGTTTTAAAAATAGATTATGACAATGACAAAGAAATGAATAGAAAGTATAATGTGGTCACGCAACACACCCTGATTTTGCTCGATGAAAATGGTAATGAAATCACAAGATGGGTGGGCGGCGATTTAGCCAATTTGCTTGAAAAACTAAAGGAGGCAAAAGCCTAATGAATATGTTTAAGCCGTCAGAGGCTAAATCAATTGAAGAATATATTGATTTAATTGAAGAACCCAGAAAATCTGAAATTAAAAAGATGTTTGATTTTATTAAAAAAACAGTTCCTAATTTAAAACCATATTTTGCAATTAATATGATTGGTTTTGGGCAATTCCACTACAAAACGAAATCAGGTAGAGAAGGCGATTGGCCGGTCATTTCCCTTGCTTCACAAAAAAATTATATTTCAGTTTATGCATGTGGGGTTCGGGATGGAAAATACATTGCAGAATATTATGCAAAAGAATTTCCAAAAGCCTCTGTTGGAAAATCCTGCATTCGATTTAAAAAAGTGGAAGACATAGATCTCAAAGCTTTAGAAAAAGTGCTTAAAGAAGTGGCAGAAAAACCGGGTTTTGAATGATACTTCTTGAATTTCTCCCCACGAATCTTTACTCTTAATGTATGTTCGCTACTCAAAAAGGCCATGCCTTCCGCCCGCCTGCCGGACGGACAGGGCAGGCAGGAGTCACCTCTACAGTTGTTATCATTATTGTTATCGCTGTAATTTTTATTGCTTCGTTTGGTTATTTAATTCTAAATCCTAAGGCTATGCCGAAATCTCCAACACCTGCAACCACTGGAAATTCTCAAAATCAGAAGCTTCAAACATATTCAAATTCAAAATATGGTTTTTCAGTTCAATATCCGCCGACTATGGCAGTTAGAGAGTTTCCTGATACTGGAGACGGTGCAGGATTTAGGCCAGCGAACACTCCTTCTGATCCAACAAATGAAGTGATTACAGTTAGTGTTTCGCAAAAAATAGGAGATGCAGCAAACGGGCCTTTAGAAACTTATGCCCAAACTGCAGCCACTCAACAGATTCAGAATTATGAAAAATTAAATTCAATTAATCCTGTGATAACAAATTCGGGAGTAACCGGATATAAAACGACCTGGCTGGTTATGCCGCTCGCTATGTTAGGTTCAACTGGATCCGGAACTCCAAAAGCCTCAGAGCCAATAACCTATTTCCCGTTGCCTTCACCTCATGAAACATATACTGTTCAGGTGATTCTAAATGATCCGGCATACATGGCTGATTACGATAATATGATTAAGACTTATTCTGAGTAGCTGTCATTCCAGTGAAAACTGGAATCCAGATGTAAATATCCGTTAGGGGTTATAGGGTTACGATGCTGGTATCGAAGGAGGGTGTGGAAAATGGTGAAAAATAAAAGACTTTAAACCTTTGACCCAATACATCCTCAACTTAATTCCATACCAGCCTCCAAGCTGTATAACTCTAAACGTTTAGGACTGGATCCCGAATCCGGTTCGGGATGACAATCCTAAATTTCGTAATATAAATCTTTCCATTCGGGATTCTCTTTCTCAATTAGTTTTAATTTCCATTTTCTTTGCCATTCTTTTAACCTCTTTTCTCCTAATATTGCTTCCTCAACATCTTCGGTTTGTTCAAAGTAAACCAGCATATGGACTCCATATTTCTGAGTGAATCCTTTCACCAGACTATGCTTATGTTCCCAAACTCTTCGCTTTAAATCTCTTGTTACACCAATATATAGAGTTCCATTCCTTTGACTTGCCAATATATAAACATAATATGTATTTTTATGTGTCATTCCGCACTCGATGCGGAATCCAGAAACAGACTGGATCCCAGATCAAGTCTGGGATGACAGACATCCTCTATGGAGAGTTGTGAAATTTAATAACAACTACCATTCCATAATTCATCAACTGGACAAACTTTTCCGCCTGGTAGGGTGCATTGGTCATTCTCGACGGCTTCTGTGGTACCGCCAATCCATGCACAATATGACTGCTGATCGTTATCATATCCGATTGTTTTAACTCCGCCAACTGGGCATTGCCCGCGCATTAAAGCCCATTCTTCGCAGGCCTGATCATCTTCAAATTGACATAAACCAAATTCTGCTCCGACTCCGTTTTTCATAATACTTAAAGTTCCGCCTTCTTTAATGCAATTTCCGGAAGCTGGATTTGCAAGACCGATAGCCCCGGTTGAGCCACTTTCAGAAGATTGAGCAGGCGCGGGAGTTTTGTTGCTGAAGCTATCTTTGGTTATAGCTTCGTTTTCCCGCGGAGTTATTGCCCGATGATTATTTGCAGGCTCAATTAACAGCTTATAAGAGATGAATCCTAAAGCGATAATGATGATTATGCCGAAAAATAGAAGGATAGTACTAAGACCTTTTTGAGATTTGAGCATTAACCTAATTGAAGTATTAAATTGAGTATTTGTCAATGAGTTAGCAATTGAATGATTTAACTGCTAAAATTTGATATAATATAAAAATGACTTTAGATGAAGTTGAAGACATTGTAGAAGAATCAATTAAGGATTTGCCGGAAGAATTCTCCAATAAATTAGATAACGTGGGCTTTGTCGTTGAAGCCTGGCCGACACCTGAAGAATTTGAAGCTATAAAAGCCCATCCGGGTTCGCTCCTTTTTGGTTTATACCGGGGAATTCCAAGAACCCAGCGTTATTCAAATTATTCCTCTTTGCCTGACAAGATAATTATTTATGCCGGTCCGATTTTAATGATTTCGAAAGATTTGGATGATGCTAAAAAAAGAATTAAGCAGACTGTGCTGCACGAAATAGGCCATCATTTTGGAATGAATGACGTACAACTTCATCAAAAAAAGTATAGAGTTTTGGAATCAAATTGATATTTTTACGCACGTCTAGTTAAATTGATATCCTTTGATTTAAAAATACTTCCTTGTGTTATATACCGGAGTAGAGTAAGTTATCACAATGAGTGAAGAAATTTGTCCCAAATGTGGTTCTCCATTAGGAGAAATCACAGAAACACCAACAGGTAAAAAACTTCAAAGATGTTCCACAGGATCGTGGAATAAAGAAACCAGAAAAAATGAAGGTTGTGATTATGTAAAATGGCTGACAGTCGAACCTCAGGAACTTGATGAGAAATGTCCTAAATGCGGTTCGCCATTAGTTTTACAAGTAACACGCTTCGGGAAGAAAATGAAAAAATGTTCAACCGGAGGTTGGGATGCTTCAGCGAAAAAGGCGACCGGTTGTGATTATGTTGAGTGGTTAACCGGTACAAAAGAGCCTTTAGACAGTGATTGTCCTGAGTGTGGGGAGAAATTAGTTTTGTTTACAACGAACTCCGGCAAAAAAGCAGAGAAGTGTTCGACTTCTGGTTGGGATGCAAAAGAGAAAAAGGCGACAGGATGCACTTATATCAAATGGCTTAAGCCCGGTGAAATTCCCGTGTCTTCCGCGGGTGAAGAATTTTTACCACCCGAACCTCAAGAGCCATAGGCATCCATCGAATTCATGATCATTGAAGAGAGTCTGCCTGAACAATTCAAAAACACTGCGTTTCATCCTTCTGTCTTTGTTTATGCCTGGAAAAGAAGTAGTCTCGATAAACTGCTTGAGGAGATAATGGCCAGTAATGTTGCGGTTTCAGGCGGTGAGGCGTGGTTAATAGAAGGAGAACAAACATTTAGAATAATTCCCTTAAAAAATGGCGATAAGACAATACTTGATTGGAAAGTAAAAAGAAAAGACGGGGAGGATTGGTACGATTTTGTTGAGCGATCTGTTAATGAGTCTCTTGAAATAATTTCCGGCGCAAATCTTGAAAAAAAAGTTAATTCATCGACGGGTAATAAAATAAGATATCACTTTGATTTTGCTGCCGAGAAGTAATCAGCCTACGAAAATAGGAAACTGTTTAATTTTTCAGGATCTGATTTATATAGCGCTTCCAGCTGATGAAGACACATAAAAAGGGGAGTGGAGACATTATTTTTTTCTCTAATCTGATCCAACACTTTTGGTAATTGATCAATTTCTTCAAGTTTAAATTTTAAGACTGATGATTTTTCAGTTCTTGCTTCTACTGGATTTGGTTTGTAATTATCAGCATTTCCGGAAAGTTTCGTTATGCCGGTAAATTCCGGTTTTCCGCCTCTCGTTACCCATCTGTAAAAGCCTAAAATCATGGTTTTTCTTATATCCTGTTCTTTTACCAAATTCGAATCAGTTTCCTCATTTAACTCTCGTTCCATTGTTTTGACAATTGTTTTTTGTAAGTTGTGATTTATTAAATCTGCATAATTTGAGGACCCGCTTCCTGTGGGGGTTAGCATATGTCTGCTGAATTGAGTTGAATTTCCCTGAACCCAAAATAAAAGATAAAGATCTTTTGTAAAAGCAATCGTTGAACAGCCTAAATGATCATTCATCTGGGATGAAGAAATATCTTCCAGATATTTATTTCCGTCCTCGTCTTCGCGGGAGGGAAAGATATGTTCTGTAGTTATGGTTGTATGAACTTTATCTTTAATAACTAAAGTCGTTCCGCTAACCTGATTGGTGACGAAGGATTCGTAATAACCGCCTGTATGACAGATAACATGATTTGAATTTAGCGAAATATCTTTGGATAGACAAAGTTTTAAATCGTTGGTGAATGGTCTTTCCGAGCGCAGTGAATTGAAAAAGTAATGATTTAAATATTGAATTAAAATATCACGGTGAGTCTGAATATATTTTGTAATATGTTTTCTTTTGGCGTTTGAAAGCGTTATAGAAATTGGTTGAGTTCTTAAAAATTGATTAACTTTATTTGAAGCATAAATTAAATCGGCAGTATTTCCCGGTATTTCAATTGTTTCAAATCCCGATTCAATTTCTTTTTTGCCAGGTTTTACAAAAGGCTTAACTAAATTATTTCTTAAAATGCTCCGATTAATATGAAA
>JAKFWZ010000099.1 GCA_021731695.1 Candidatus Daviesbacteria bacterium
GGGTATAGGGTATAGGGTATAGCACGACAACAGAAAGCAGTGTGAATATTAAAAATGAATCTACCACAAGCTTACGCATTTGGTATCTTCTTGTTCTCGCTATCGCGAGTTCGGCTAATCGCCGAACAAACTTCATCCGCGGGCTAAAACCAGCGGTATTGCGTTTGAACAATAAAAGAGGAAGTTTTTTCATAAAACCTTTGCAGTTTTTAACTAAGCCCTTAACGCTAACCCCTAAACCCTGACTTCGATATTTTACCACCTAGGCTTCCTTCTTAGGCTCTTCGCTGACTGCAGGAGCCTGACCTAAACCATTTTGTTGTGCCGAAGAATCTGCTGCTCCACCGGCTCCAACGATGTCCTCGCTTCCCGGAATCTCAGCATGAGCAACCATTGATTTTTCTGCATGTTGAGTTCTGTTAACCTCCACCTTTGTATCTTCTTCCTCTGCTTTTCCTTCAACTTGCAGAACCTCCTTTAAGACAACTTTTGCAGCTTCAAGTTTAGCTTTAAGATAGGCAATAATTTCCTGACTAGAGAATCCTCCAAGCAAAAGGAATGGCAAAATTGTTGAAACCATTTTTTTACCCTGTTCCTGACGGGCAGGATCACCTGACATCAAAAGGTCGATAACGGTCGGGATTTGGTTAATTTCCTGCTTTAACCAGTCAGCGCGTTTCATTGGATTACCATCAGGACCTGCCGGAGCATCAAGCTTTCTGTAATTATCCTCCCATGTCTGCTTAACCTCCTCATAATCTTCGAGGTTAACTTGCTGGACCTCGTTTGCCCTGGGGATTATTGAACCTCCCGGAGCCGGGTTAGCAGCGTTTACAACAGATTTGGCCAAAGCATTTCCTTGTTTTGATTGCTGAACCAAACGCTCTTTAATCACAGAAAATTTCTGCTTTTCAGCCGGTGAAACTAACTGGCTGGTGCCTGCAACTCTGGACAAAGTTTCAGCCAAACGATTGTATTCCTCTTTTCCTGCTCCTGATTTTTGCATTGAAGAAGCCTCAAGTCTGGCAATATCAGTCATAGTTGGAATGGAAAGTCCTGCCTGAGATAAAGCTTCAACGATTTGTTGAGATTGAGTATCAGATATATTAATTAAGTTTGAAGCCAAAATCTGACCGGTAGAAATATTCGCATTTTGAGCGTTTAGTATTGTTGTCCTGCTTGCTTCAGAAACTGAGCTGCTGATCCCTTGAGAAATTCTATTAGATTCCTCTGAAATAGCTTTTTGCATTTCAGCTACAGGCGTATGGCTAAATCGGGATAAAGGCAAACTCTTGGCCATACCTGCAGATCCTGGCGGAGGAGTCTGTGGCGGTACTGGCGAACCAGGAGTTGAATAAGCACCCTCAGGTCTGTATCTACCTGGAGGTGGCAAACCATTTCGGGCAAAGAATTTAACCAATTGAGAATCGCCAAAACTTTGACCATTAAAGTAGTCAAGAAAAATTCTGAGTAAAATCCACGGCAAAATTATCACCATCCAAAGCATTAAAAGCGCCACGAGATATAGAACAAATGTATCGCGATAATTCACGTTATTATTTCCTAAAACCAGTTGTCCCGGACCACCAAGTAAAATGTTAATTGCTGTCGGGTAATCTAATTTTCCGGGGGTTGTTAAAGTTCCGGCAAGCTCAGTGTTAAACGCCAATGGAACACCAGTAGCATTATTCGTACCTACTCCAAATTTCCAAACCTCAACAAGTCCTCTTAAAAAGATCGCAAAAAGAGGTGCATATAAAACCCATCTAAAAAATTCTCCAATCCAGATTTTAGCTGTATTTCTAATCGGTTTAAAGAAAAGGAGCAAGGGAAAAACCGGTGAAACTAATATAAAAAACCAGAGAATAACTTTTCTGACTATCAAAATTATAAACATCGTGTAGTAGGTTGCGGCGGTGGCTTTAATTAAAAGAAGCGCAGTGATCGCTGATTCATTAAACTCCGGCCCTATCCTTCTAAAACCCTTAAAGTCGTTATAATTAAAGGCCACATTCAAAAGATCTGCAGTTGAAATAGGGGTTGAGCCACCGCCCGCCCGAGGTACTTCCAAGAAAAAACCCTGAACAATATCAGCCAATGCATAGATAGTCCGAACAAGAGAAAAAGAAAAAATAACTAAAATCAAAACCATTACAAATCTAACCAAAAGCCGCTTCACAGTCAGACTTCGGCCCCGGGTAATAATCATCAAAAACGCACCTACTAAGATAAAAAGGCCCAAAATAGCCAGGACTGTATTCCGGACAAACTCGAAGATTTTATCAAACGGTGTCGGCTCTCCATACTTAAGGTTTGCCCACTGATAATTTTGCAGCAACCAATCTAAAACGTCTTCACTTCTGGCGGCCAGTTTTCCGGTAAAGGTTACTTCATCATCTGCCTGCCAGGACGAAGCTCCAGAACCCCCTTCTCCCTGAATAGCGATTGAATCAGGACGGTTTTGAGGAATACTGGAACCCTGAGGTGATCCTGAAGCTGCCGGCGAGCCAGAGGCTGCAGGAGAAGGAGATGCTGGCTGGGCGAAGACAGAACCTGAAAAGGTTTGAAAAAATAAACTTACAAACAGTAGACTAACTAATATTTTCTTCATGAGCAGCACCTCTAAAAATATACAAATAACCAAATAAACCAATGCCCCAATTTCTATGTGTTTTAATTGGGAATTTGTTTATTTGTATATTGGGTTATTTGTATATTTGACATTTGTTTTAGGCAAAGCCGCAAGCTCCGCTTATTGGTTTATTCATCGGCTGAATCCAGGTATCTTTAGTACGTCTATAGCTACTATTTGATAGAGTGCATATCCCGCAACCGCAACGACCACACCTATTATTGAGTAAGTGATATAAGATCTGCCCCGCCTGAGCTGCTCTTCGCTCCCCTGCGAAGTTAAAATCAAAAACCCACCATAAACAATAAAAAGCAAAGCCACAACTCCGATAAAACTTAGGCCAATCCCGTATAAGCCTGAAGCAAACCCTGTTGGTGAACAGGATATCTCCCCTAAATCTGTTTTCATTATTCCGTTTTCGCAAATCATATTTTTTTAAACTAGCTACAAGTATTAAACCCTAAAGCATTTATACATTCAGCTCCCGTCACAAAAGCTATAACTCTTAAAATCAAAAAAGAAGCTAAAACTATTATGAAACCAACAATTGAATAAAAAAGTGAAGTTTTGGCTTTAGCAACTGCAGTCGCATCTCCTCCCGACAGCAAAAGTCTGATACCCGAAATAATAATTAGAATTACTGCAGCCACTCCGGAAAGCGCAAAAAGACCATTAATAACATTTCCTAAATAAAACGGGAGGCAACCAAGCTTAGCAATACCTTCCTGAAAACATTCTTCACGGGTTAAACCCTGAGCATAGACTGGCGAGACAACAAAAGCAGAAGATAGAACGTAGATAATAGAAAAAAACAGCTTCACTGCTCTGTTTTTATGAACCAATAACCATGAACCAGTAACCACAAGATTGGGCATAAAATAACATTATCATACCTAAGCCGGAATTAAAATTAGGGTGTTTGAAGGATCAATTACCTACTTCGTCGTTAATTTCGTCTATTGTCTGAAGCTTAAAACCATCCTCAAGTGGATTATCTGCACCTAATAATCTAAATACTACGTTCAAAGCGAAGAACGAACCGGCAACAATCAAAAGCCCGATTACTGCAGCAACAATATGTTTTCTGGCAGCTTCAACCTGAATTTTATCTCCTCTTGAGGTAATCCATTTAATACCGCCATACATTAAATAAGCAACTGCCAAAAACGCGGCGATTAAAAAGAGGTAATTAACAATAACCTGAGGGATTGTTTCAATTTTTGTATCAGCAGCAAGCGAACCGCCCGGAGCTTTGAGTCCACCACCCTGTTGAGCATACACAGAAGCTACAACAACCAGATATCCAACTGCAGACGAAACACCGACAATAAATTTGTTTTTGGACATTAACCTATTCTGCCCATACTCCATTTTCTTTGTCAAGTGATTTTTTCAATTTGAGATTTTCACTCATTAAGTTAAAATGATTGCATGGGTTATACTGCTCTCTCATTAGGAATATTCATTTTTTTATTTACCTTTTTTAGTATCTCAGGACCAAAAGAAACCGAAAATACTGCTCTTCCCAAACCAAATCTAACTCAATTCTGTCAGGAAGTTAATGATGTGAATGCTCCCTCTTTTCAGGCGCCGGCAGACAATGCCACTAAAACCGGATCTGAAGATGACGAAACTCTCGGAACACCAATTATAAATTCCGATTGCTCGGGCCGCGGCGTCAGACACCAACTCTCTGACACTCTGACGACGTACAGACTAATCCGCAAAAACGTTCCCCTCTCATCTCAGGATACTAAAAAAAGAGGTCCAAATTTTACTGACCAATCCTGCCATTTCGACAGTGCCGGAAAATTGGATATAAGTATCGACGGAATTGATGAGTCTAAATATAAAGTTTTCTTCCCCCAAATTTCAGGAGAAATTAGTATGGATGAGGAAATTCCTTCAAGAACCAGAGGACGGGATAGCAACCTGCTTTACTTCATAGACTATGGTTTAGTTTTTTTGCTTCATTTAAACGAGGATGGGACATTTATTGAATACAAAGGAGGAACAACCGATGGGAATCCTGAAACATTTTATCTGGCAGATATCTATCAGGATATGGACTCGAACAGACCTTCCCTGCCTCAGGATGCGTTTACCTGCGACACTACACGCGGAACTAAATATGCTTTAGGTCCTGACGTTGTAGTTCCTGAACAAAGTGCATCACCTAAACCGGACCAACTCCAGCTTCAGTATTTTGTTTTTGGTGACGGTCCCTCAACAGGTTCGGTCGTAAACGGTTGGGCCATTCACTGCAAACCCGCGGTTTATCTTTATCCTCCGAAAAAACAACTGATAAATGTTCGGGTCTACCCCCAAGGGTATCTTACATATACTGACCCACCTTATGATAATAACCACGGCTGGACTGTTAATGCGTTTCCAGATGGCCGCCTATTTACGATTAACGATGAACAAATATCGAATAACTTAGGCTCGAAGGCGAAGCCGAGAACCGCAAGCTATGCTTATCTATATTTTGAATCAAAAATTCATGATGAAGTAATAAACAAACCTGTGAAAGGCTGGGTTATAAAAAGTGAGGAGAAAGGAGAAAAAAGCGAAGAGTGGTTTGGGTCTCTTGAGAACCACTTCCAAAAGATTCTTCCGGAGCTTGGATTAAATACTAAACAAACTAATGATTTTATAGAGTATTGGAAAAAATCTTTACCATATTCGCCGTATTATTTTGTCGGCATAATTGATCAGGATAATGTCAACGAGATCGAAAAACTCGAGATTACACCGAAACCTGATTCAGTTAATAGAGTCAGAGTTTATTTCGAGAGATTGGATTTTCCGAAAGAAGTTACTGCACCTACACTAAAACCTATCACCTACAACCTATCACCTGACAGCTTTACTGTTGTTGAATGGGGTGGAATGGTAAAAAATGACCCTCACCATCCTTTTACATGCAGTCAGTAGCTAGATGCTAGATGGGATTATGAAGAGAACTAGCTATCTAGTATCTAATTGAACTAGTAACTAATTACTCTCAAGCAATTGAGTTGGATTTAAGAATTGCTCGGTATTTCCTCCGGTTATAAAAATAATTACCTGCACTATAAAAAATGCTGACAACATAACCACTAAGCCTATTATGGCAAATGTAAATCTTTTCTTTGCAGAAACTAACTTATCAGGCTCGCCTCGGGACATAATCCACTGAATACCCGCAATAACAACCATCACCAAAGCCAGAAAGCTTCCTATTATAATAAGGTTATTTACAATCGTTTGAAAAAAAGCAGTTCCGGAATCTTCAAGTCCGCCTCTTAAGGCCTGGGGAATTCCTGAGGGAGCCGGTAAATCTTGCGGACCTGAGGAGCCTCCGGGAACTTTAAACTGAGCAATTTTCATTTTTCTGTGGCTCCGTTCATATTAAGATTGCGCAGGTGCCGGAGCTGTGCCGGTAGCAGTTCCATCCGCCTGAGGCACTTCTCCGCCTTGCGATGCTTCTGTAACATTATTTAACCAGTCAGGATATTGCCCTCCGCTTGGACGGGCGTTCGGATTCGGCGGTGTTTCCGCGGGCGCTGCAGGAGCTGGTGTTTGTTCAGGTGTAACTGCAGGTGTTGGCACTGCGGCTCCAGTGGCAGCAGGTTCAGAGACAGAAGCATTATTAACATTTGGTGCATTATTCTGAGCTACATCTGCTTGCGGAGCAGCACTCTTAGCTTTTGAAAAAACAAATTTATCCCCTGCCGGATCATAGTCAACCATAATCGTATCCCCCGGACCAATTGTTCTTTGGATTAAATAAATTGCAATTGGATTTTCGATTGATCTTTGCACCAGTCTTCGCAAAGGTCTCGCACCGTAAACCGGATCGTATCCTTCTTTAGCCAGCTGATCCAAAGCCTTTTGAGACAACTCAAGACCAACATTCTGTTCTTTAAGTAATTTTTGAGTAGCTTCAATTTGAAGTTTACAAATTAAGACCATATTTTCCTGAGTCAAAGGCTCAAAAACAACAACCTCATCAAACCTGTTAATAAGCTCGGGTCTGAAATGCTTGGTCAATTCCTCCATAACAACAGAGGACAACTCTTTATAGGCTTTAACTCTAGGGTCATCGGTATTCTCCTCACCCTTTCTTTCCGCCGCATTAGCGCTGGATGGGACAGCCGGAGGGGTTGCAGCAGTAGCCGCATGTTGAGCAGAGACATCAACTGCATCTTTTGGATTAATAACTGCATCCGGAGCTTGAGTTGTTGGTTTTTTCTGGGCATTGGCTTCCATAATCTTTTTGCGTATTAAATCTGAGCCAATATTTGAGGTTGCAATAATAACGGTATTTTTGAATGATATTGTGTTCCCTTTGTTATCCGTTAATCGTCCATCTTCCAAAAGCTGAAGCAATATATTAAATACATCAGGATGAGCTTTTTCAATTTCATCCAAAAGCACTATCGAGTAAGGCTTGGCTCTAACTGCTTCAGTTAATTGCCCGCCCTCTTCGTATCCGACATATCCCGGAGGTGCACCAACTAATTTAGCAACCTCATGTTTTTCCATATATTCAGACATATCCAGCCTGATCATGGCTTCTTTTGTACCAAACATTATTTCAGCCAAAACTTTAGCAAGTTCTGTTTTACCGGTACCGGTTGGACCCAAGAAGATAAAAGAGGCAATTGGTCTGTTTGCATTTGCCAGACCAATCCTTCCTCTTCTAATCGCCTCAGCTACAGCCTTAACTGCCCGCTCGTGATTAATAAATTTCTCATGAATGATGTCTTCCATATGCAATAGCTTTTCAGATTCTTTTTCGGTTAACTTTGTAATTGGAATTCCGGTCCATCTTGAAACCACTTTTTCGATATCTTCCGGGTGAACCTCTTTTGTACCCTGTTGCGCATTTGTTGAAGTTGATCCGCTTAAACGCACCTCTGCTGAAGCCTCGTCCAAAAGATCAATCGCTTTATCGGGAAGGAATCTCTCTCCTATATATCTTTTAGACAAGTGGACCGCAGCTTTAACAGCATCGTCTGTAACTTTTACGTTATGGAATTTTTCATATTTAGGCAAAAGTATTTTAATCATCTCAATTGCCACTTCCTCGGTTGGTTCTTCGCAGACAACCGGCTGGAAACGTCGCTCGAATGCTCTATCCTTTTCAAAATTTTTTCTGTACTCAGAAGTTGTCGTCGCTCCGATTATTTGCAGCTGACCCTTGGAAAGATACGGCTTAATAATATTAGAGGCATCGAGAGCCCCGTCTGTTGAACCGGCACCTAATATCGTGTGGATTTCATCAACAAATAAAATAACCTGCCCACCTGAAGCTAAAACTTCCTTTATAACTGCCTGCAGCCTTTCCTCAAATTCTCCCCTATGGGACGCACCGGCAATCAAAGAAGACAAATCAAGCTGAATAATTTTTTTGTTCTGTAAATCAGGCGTTACTTTTCCTGAAGCCATGAGCTGTGCCATGCCCTCAACTAGTGCTGTTTTACCAGTTCCCGGTTCTCCGATGATAACGGGGTTATTTTTAGTCCGTCTGAGTAAAATATGTACTAATCTTTCGATTTCCTGTTCACGACCGGCAATCGGATCCAGCTCTCCTTTTCTGGCTTTCTCAGTTAAATCAATTCCGTATTGCGCTAAAACTGATTTTTTACCTGAGGAAAATTCTGTTGATTTTGTTAATTTTTGCTCAACTGTGTCTTTCGTTACTCCCTGAGCTGCCAGAGGCTTTGCCACTTCTGTTTGCTTATTAAAGAAGGTAAGCAAAATATCCTCAGGCGATAAGTACTCGACTTCCCTTTTTTTAGCATTAAGAAAGCTCTCTTCTAAAATCTGCTTTGTTGTTTCCCCTAATGTAGGTTCACCTGAAAAAGTGCCGGCCACTTCTTTTTCCTGAATCTCACGGGTTAATTTTGCAACGTCTACCGAGAAGCTTTGTAAGAGTTTAAATATCTCACGGTCTGAAACTAAAGCCAGAAAAAGCTGTTCCGGTTCAATGAAGCTATGCTTGACTCTTTTTGCTTCTTCATAAGCATGCGCTAAAACCTGCGCAGCTCTCGGATCCATATGAGATAGAGCATTTTTCCCCTGTTCTTTTGCAGGGTCAACTGAGGAGGAAACTAAACTTGAGTCTTTCGATGCCTGATTTAAAGATCCCGAAAGATCAGAAGCTTCTTGTGGTTTTTGTGGGTCAAAAGGTGCTGGTGGATTTGCACCGGTTCCATCTGCTGGTTGAGGTGCATTAGGATCTTGAGGCTGATCAGGATGTTGAAATAGTGATCCGAATAAGTTTGACATTGGCAGTCCGCCGCGGAAACCCTCGGCTATCTTTAATATACAATATGAAAATTTCGAAAGCTATACCTTAGGCGATGATTGGTTATCAACATAGTAATCAATAAGCTGTCTGATCATAGCCTGATACGAAGCTCCTTGTTTCTTAGCTTCCCGCTTAAAAAAATCCAGGCTGGCTTGAGTAAGAGTTAAAGTAACCCTGGTTTTTTTCTCATGAACAATAAGGTCTTCCGGTTTTGGTAAAAAATCAGCTATTACTTCTGCTTTTATCGACTCGTCAGTGTATATTATTTTCTTTTTCATAAATTTTTTTGCCCTTCCTCCAATATCCCGCGCCTATTATTCGTATTTTATTATTACGATAAGTAAATCTGACGGTCAAAATACCTTCTTTTACTTTACCAAAACAATAATAACGCTCCTCATTTTCACTATGGTCAGTATCTTTTGCTATTACACGTTTTAAATCCCTGAACGCAAACTGTGCTTTCTTAAAACTCACTCCATGTTTGTGTAAATTTTCAATATCCTTCTCTTCATTCCATTCAAAAGATATATGCATAATTATATTACCATATATACACAAATTTAGTACTACTCATTAAAGGAGCTTTCCTGAAACAGCATCTGCTTATCAGTTCTATGGGGTAATTATTCAAACTTTATAGATTTAACTATATTATTAAACTCTTCTTCAAACATAAAGGGGTCGGGATTTTTATCAATTTGCAAAATCCGATCGCCTTTTTCCAAAAAATAGAACTCTTGCTCTTTTTCGCTCGGGTATTTAACTAGATATTTATAAAACATCATCCCATTCAAATCTTCAGTTTCTTTAGAAATTATCACATTCCTACCATCCGCTTCACCGCAAGAGGGGTCCTCAAGATTTTCATCGATTGTTTCATGACAACCTCGGGCGTTATGAATAATTATCTCCACTTCATTAGCGTCTGGTATTTTATTAGTGTTTAGATTTGTATCAAAACTGGCAATTAAGATTTCAAAATATCTGTCGTCAATAACCCAGCTGTTAGGGTACTTAAATGATATTTTTAAATCCCCAGAGGTATAGCTTTGGTCAGACTGCTCTGCATTCGTCACTTCCGTGCTTCGGGTTTCTTCTACCGTTTGTTCGGTTTTAATATCTTTATTAACTGACGAAAAATAAAGATATCCACCGACGCTCGCAAGAAGTATAAATAAGACTAAAACTAATACAACTTTTCCTGATTGATTGGGCATATCTTTACGTTACACCTATCAAAAAAATATTGCAATTACCCTATTGACTCTTCGGTTTTATTTCGCTTTAATTATTGTATTGTGAGACTGCTCAGTTTAAAACTGCTTCTGAGTTTATTCCTTTTTCTGACCTTCACGCACCCCATTTTTGCCCAGGAACAATATTATTTTCAGGAAGAGTTTAATGCACAGCGCACTCCAAACGAACTCGATCCTAATAAGTGGATTGTTTACCCCAACAAACGCACCACCCCCAACAGTACCGGCTGTATGTTTGATACTATTCGGGAAGAGAATGGAATTGCTTTTTTTCACCAATGCAGCTCAACCGATCAATTTCCTTATATTGTTTCAAAAACTAACCCAATACCGAATTCAGATTTTATCTCTACAATACGTTTTCATTTTACGGGAATCGGCGCGTTACCGAGCGGAATAAAGTTTGTTGATAAAGCGCCCGGTAACGGAGCGGGACAAACTGAACTTTTTAGTGTGGGCTTTGAGGAAAGCACTAATAACAATCAGGATTTTCGTATCGAATATAAAGACGGTGTAGTTTTTACCAAGGATGACGATTCCAACTACTATATTTTTACTCTTCAAAAACAGGGCGATATTTATAAATTGTCTCTAAATAATCAGCTAGTCTTCACTTCTCCGCCGACAAAAGAGAGGATCGGAGCATTATATATAGGAAGCCCTGCAGTTATTCCAGGATTTAATTGGACTGATTTAAGAGTGGATTATATCCACGTAACGCAGACCGGTCCGGTTGAATCCACTCCCCCTGAACCTTTTCTGGATTTACCCTGGGATTATGGAAATACGCACTTTAATCAGGTAGTTTTTGATCCTAATGCCTGGTTCGACCACAACGGGCCCCTCCAAAATTACAATTCTGACACCCTAGGAGTTCTCAAGTTTACTGGCAAATTCGAGAATGATTTCTATAAATCTCATAGTGGATATGATTACGGGGCACGACAAGGTGTGGACTGCACAACACTGGTAAAGGCTTCAGCTGATGGAAATGCAACATTTAAGCACAAGAGCAATTCAGGCGGCGCAGGCAATATGATTATAATTGACCATGAAAATGGTTACCAAACCTGGTACGAACACCTCGAAGAAGCCACTCCCGGAAGTAAATTAATTGTTAAGGAAGAAGGCATGGCTCCAGTGCCGGTAAACAAAGGGGATGTTCTTGGGCAGGTGGGTTTAACCGGAAAAACTACCGGCTGCCATATCCACCTTTCTGTTTTTAAGGATATTAATAACAATGGGGTTTTTAATGATGACGGACTGCTTGGATTGCTTGATCCGTTAGGCTGGGAGGGAGACTACACTGACCCGTGGGAAGAATACACTATCGGTGATAAACACGGCGCAAAAAGCTATAAACTATTCACTGGTTTAACTCCCCCCTCAACCCAGCAAATTCCAACTTCGGGAGGAACCATAAGCAAAGAGGAAGTAACGGTTAGTATACCCGCAAACTCTGCAGACGAATCCTTAAATTATGAAGTTGAGTTAGGTCCTTTTGAATCCTTTTCTGAAATAATCAAAAGCATTGTTCCGTCCGTATTCCTATCTGCGAATACATTACAAGGCAATCCTGTTTCCACATTCAATAACCCATTAACTTTAACTTATGATTATTCTGAGGCTGATTTAAGCAATTCTGATGAAGATTCAATCAGTTTCTATTTTTTTAATGAGGTGAGCAATCTTTGGGAAAAACTACCGAGCCTGGTTAATAAAAACAATAAGACTATATCGACCGAAACAACTCACTTCTCCCAATATGCGGTCATGGCAGAACAACTTGATATTTCTCCCCCAGTAACAACTGTTCAGCTAACGGGCAGTACGGGAACAGATGGATGGTATAAATCCGAAGTTATTGCAGTCTTAAGCGCAGAAGACAACGGAAGCGGAGTAAGTTATGGTGTTTACTCTCTAAACGGAGAGGACTGGGAAGAATACATCGAACCAATACATTTTAGTACTGAAGGAGGGAACAAGCTTTATTTCCTATCCCATGACAATGCCGGCAATACTGAAGAAGTAAAATCAGTTGAATTTTCGATTGACAAAACCATTCCCGAGGCAAAGGTTTTTATTGATTTAGATAAAATGGATCTGGCTGTTTTAGGAATTGACGATAATCCAGTAGTCACTGCATCCTCCCCTAATCTTGTAACAAAGAAAAAAGATGATGGGGTTTATACAATTACTGATCTTGCTGGAAATTCTTTAATGCTGGATGTTAGAGATCGGGACAAGGATAAAAAAGACAGATTCAGAATTCACTCCCTTCAATATAATAGTGAGACTCCAATAATTTTAGACAAAAACTTTTTTAATGTGGACTTCTCAGGCAAAAAGGAAAACTTAAATATTAGAGAACAAAACTTCGAACTAAAAGGCGAAACTAAGATAAGGATTCAATATGACCATAAGAAAAACCAAAGCAAGATTATTACCAAAGATGCCGGGTCAGAGAAAGTTAAAGATGTAAGAAACGGTCTTACTACTTTGATACTTCAAACTAATAAGGGTGCTTTAGAGTATGTTTACTGAATTCTATGCGCAAACTAAATCGCGCTCTAATCAAATCCTTAGCTGGGCTTTCAGTCAACTTATCGGCTGGCTAGTTTGGGCTTGCTTTTATTGGACCCAACTTTGCCTTTCCTAACAACCTATATGAATTTTTTACATTGAGAATAAGTATTTCGTTTGGTATTATCTTTTTACTGATTACAGTTTTGCTTGAAAGGAGATTAAGCTAAAATGAATCCATTCTGGGAAGGTGTTTCAAACGTTCAAATATCAACAGCCCTTACTTTAATAGTTATTCTTTTGCTTTATATTGCCTATAAGATGTCCTCTAAAACAAACTCCCGCTGATTCTCTTCTCTCTTCTCTCTTCTCTCTTCTCTCTTTAGTATGGTACGCTTAAAAAAATGAAAAGACTTCTATTCCTTCTTGTCTTCACCCTTTTCTTTTTTAGTCTTTTTAATACATCAGTTCTTGCAAAAAATGTTGGTCGCTGCAACGCCGGAAGCGCTGTAGAATCCGCTCCTTTTGCACCCGGCACAGTTACCGGCCTGACAGTCGATTGCGCTGATGAAGCTGTTTGTTTTCAAATTAGCTCTTCGGGAGAAGCGGGGTGTTATAAAGCGGCAGCTGCTCCGGCAGCAGGAGCTGCAGGCACTACAGGAGCGGGATCAGGAAGCACAACAAATACATCAGGTGGTGGTAAACCCTGCACTGACGGCACAGGAGCCGGCATTGCCACAGCGATTGGCTGTATTCCTACTGAACCACGTGAGCTAATTAACGGTCTGCTGCGTTTTGGTACTTTTGCCGCCGGGGGAATCGCCTTTTTACTGATGATTCTCGCTTCACTTGAGATGATTACTGCCGAAGGCAGTGCTGAAGTTATCAAAAAAGCACAGGAGAAATTTTATTCAGCAATAATCGGACTTTTATTCATAATTTTCGCTGTACTTTTAATGCAGATTATTGGGGTGGATATCCTGAGTCTTCCGGGGTTCAAACCATAGTTGCCTGAAAAAGCTAAACGGTATACGATGAATATATGAAACTTGCTCTTGAGCTCCCCTGGAATGCAGCCGAAAGAGTACGCGTCGGCAATACAGGCTTGGACGCCACCCGCTTTGCAGATAGCGATGGTAATGTCACTCTCGGATCAACAGCCACAAGATTTGGAGAAGTTGCCCTTTATGCAGGCGCAGTATTAATGTTTCTTTGGGCGCTTTGGGGGGTGTTTGACTATATTAAGGCTGAAGGAAATAAGGAGTCTCTGGCAAAAGCCCGAAAAAAGATAGAGTGGGCAGTTGTCGGGTTTATTATTTTAATCGCGGCCTTTTTTGTCGGGGATGTACTTGAATCAATAATCCAGCCCGTAACTCCGCCCTTAACCAAAGTGACTGATCCAAGAACAGTAAGCCCATGAACAAAGTAGACTTAACGAAAGAATTCGGATTTGGCGGAGACAGGTTCAACTCTTTGGGAGGGGTCATAAGTATGCTAATGCCGCTTGTTTTTACTGTTTCCGGCCTAATCGTAGCTTTTTATTTCGTTATCGGAGCTTTCGAGCTAATTACCTCCCAGGGAGAAAAGGGCCATATTGTCTCAGCCCGCTCTAAGATCTATCATGCTTTGATAGGGCTGGTATTACTGATCGCATTATTTGTGGTAATGCAATATTTAATTCCGACTTTAATCGGAAGCAAGGAAGGCTTGATTTTTTAAATTATGAATGCAATTGGTAAAGTTTCACCTCCTCCTCAATTACAACTTGGTACCGGCGAAGGAGGTTTAAATAATCTACTGGGCAACATCGTTGGGCTGTTCTTTGCCGCCGGAGGATTAGCTTTCATTATTATGTTTGTCTGGGGAGCCGTCGCTATGATTTTATCCGGAGGAGATAAAGAAGCTGTTGCAAAAGCCCGTGCCAGAATTACCTGGGCCATTATCGGTATCTTTCTGCTCTCTCTTTCCTTCTTCATTATGCAACGAAGAAGGAAAGAGAGAGCAGA
>JAKFWZ010000085.1 GCA_021731695.1 Candidatus Daviesbacteria bacterium
ACCCTATACCCTATACCCTGTTCACGCTGATGAAATTGAGGATCTTCAAAATGAGATTAACAAGCTTAACGAAGCAAAACAAATGTCTCAATCAGCAACAAAACCTTTAGAAGGTCAGCTTGAAAATCTGCAAAAACAGCTGGTTCAGATTCAATACAATATTACTCTTCTGGGAGACAAAATTAATAAAAAAGAAAAAGAGTTGGATGACAGAACTCAAAAAATCGCTGAACAACAGGCACTTCTTGAGATTCGGGTCAGGAGTTACTATATCCGCTCCTTTTTAAATTCACCTTTAGCAGTAATTTTCTCAAACGACTCAGCAGGCGGAATCTTAAGAGAACTTTCATATCGCATGGCAACAACCAGGGAGGATCAAAAAATTATCACTTCGATTACCGATGAAATAACAGATATGTTGATTCAGAAAGAAAAGCTGGAAAAAGATAAGCGGAGCCTGGCTGGTCTACAAATTGAGGTTGATAAGAACGCAGGGTTCCTGGACGGAGAAATAGGGAAGGCAAAAGCCTATCAGGAGGATTTAAATAAAAAGATTGCAGAGCTTAATGCTAAGCAACAAGCAATACTTGCGGCAAAGAGCGGAAATTTTGTTACCTCGGTGGGGGATGTGCCTTTAGCGGATGATGCAAATTCCAGGCCAACGTATGACCCGGGATTCAGACCGGCTTTCGCAGCCTTTTCATTTGGTGCTTACACCCATCGAAACGGTATGAGTCAGTATGGCGCAAAAGGCAGAGCTGACTCCGGTCAGAACGCCGAAGATATTTTAAAAGCTTATTATCCGCAATCGACATTAAACAAAAGCTATAGTGTACCTTCGACTATAAATGTAGACGGATTTGGTTCAAGGTCTTTCGAGGATGAATATATGAAACGGATTTATGAAATGCCCAACTCCTTTCCTAAAGAGGCCTTAAAAGCACAGGCTGTAGCGGCCCGTACTTATGCAATCAGACGTGGCGGATCAATTTGTGCAACTGAATCGTGTCAGGTTTATAAAGATTCTAATAAAGGCGGGGCATGGGAAGAAGCAGTTAATGAAACTAAAGGTTGGGTTTTAGAAGGCGGACCAAATGCTCAGTATTCTTCAACAACAGGAGGGTATGGTAATCAATCGGGTTGGGATACTAAGTGCGGTAGCAGAAACTGCTGGACGCCTGAAGCTTTTGAAAAAATTGCCGGCTCACCATGGTTTTATAAGGGCTGGTATAAAGACAGAACTGGTGCAGCTTGTGGAAAATCACACCCCTGGTTAAATCAGGAACAAATGGCAGACATTTTAAATTCATATATCGTTTATAAAGCAAATGATCAGACTGATCGAATCTCGCCGGTAGATACATCCTGCTGGCCTGGAAATCCTTTTTCTTACTCTGAAATGAAGGATAAAGCTAATAATCACGGTGGAGCGGTCACTTCGGTGGGATCAGTTTCAGTAACTTATTCAAACGACGGAGCAACTGCAAACGTTTCATTTTCAACAAATAAAGGAAATATTTCTATAAGTGGATCGGATTTTAAAACAATATTTAATTTAAGAGCACCAGGGTATGTCTCTATCAAATCGCCTCTTTATAATATCGAAACAAAGTGAGATATTAATCAAGCTCTGCTTATATAATATCGAAACAAAGTGAGATATTAATCAAGCTCTGCTTATATAATATTGAAACCAAGTAGTAATTTGTAAAACATAACCTGGATCCGAACAGTTTATGATATCATCGCTTTATGCAATTTAAGTTCTTCCCGGCATTTTTTGCTTCTCCACGAAAAATCAAATTCGACCAGCAGGAAGAGACGGAAGTGATAGAGCTTTTTTTACGTCAGCATCCGATTGTAAATGTATGGTGGGTTACCGGAGCACTTATTTTTCTGATATTTCCTCCGATTTTTTTCCAAATAGATGTGGCCTTTAATCTTAATCTGACCTCACAAGTGCCAGTAAGCATTATTATTAATACCCTAATTGTTTACTATCTGATTTTAATAGCTTATGTTTTTGAGCAATTCTTGGGTTGGTATTTTAATGTTTATATTGTGACGAATTTGCATATTGTGGATGTTAATTTTTATTCACTATTATCCAAGGAAGTGGTTGAAATTTCACTTGATGACATAGAAGTTATTGCTCATACAACGGCAGGAGTTTTTGGTTCTCTTTTTCACTATGGCACGGTCGAAATAGAAACTGCAGCAGAGACGAAAAGAATTCATTTTGATAAAGTTCCGCGTCCGGATATAGTTACAGATAAGGTTCAGGATTTACAGAGAGCCCGAAAAGCATTTCACGGAGGAGGTAAGCATGCCGATTGATCAATCAACTGGATTAAATCCGGTTATCAGTAACTTTATTGTTTTAGTGTTTGAGTGGGGATTTTTAATATTTGCTATTGTTTATTTTGTTTTCACCCTAATTGTGCTGCGGCAGGTCAATTTGATGACTTCAACAATTAAAACTGAAGGTGGTGGGATTTTGAAAGCTCTGGCAATACTTTATGCCGGACTTGCGCTGGGGATTATCGTGCTTATGATAGGACTGTTTTAAAAGGGGGCCATGCTAAAGTTTGCCAAGTTTATTGGCGCAAACACAGATTTCTCAACTGCCCAATCATTTATCTTTCCGCGAATCTTAAACGAAAGCGGTGATGAGCCTGTTTTTGGACTTGTTATCTCAGGCCAGGGTGAAGATGTCTTTGTTCAGATAAGACAAAAAATCTTAAATCTTGAGGAATCTTTTAGTGCGCCGTTTGAAAGAATTACAGATAAGCTGCATGATTTACTCGAAAAATTAAAATTTGAATTCCGGAGTGTTGAGAATTTAAATCTGACTCTTTTTTGTGCGAAAGATAGTCTGTTTTACGTTTTACAAACGGGAAATAATATTGTTGAAATTCTATCTGAGGGCAATAGTACCTCTGTTATTCCACCGAATTTTGCTTCAGAAAAAATAATTTCAGGTTTTATAAAAACAGGTGACCGGATTTTAGTGTTATCTTCTAAACCTGATGGAACCCAGTGGGAAGAATCGGTTACAGCAGCAATTTTTGCAACTCCGCTAGCTTCAATTTCTGATTCTGAAGTATTATTCATAGAAGAAGCTCTTGTAGAAGAGCAACAGCCTGGTGATGTTAAAAACATTATTCCTGTGGCCTTTATACTTTTGGATAATGAAGCCAAGGTGAAAGATTTGCCGGTATATCAACCTGAAACAGGTAAAAAACCTCGCCTCTCAATTCCGAAAGTAAACTTCAGCTTTAATGCAGAATTTATATTGCCCTTGCTTAGAAAAATTATCCGTCAACTCTCTGGTGCTTTAAGACTTATCCCCGGAAAAATATTAATTGTGAGCTTATTAATTATTGTTATAGGTATTATTGGGTCCGGAGTTTACTTTTACTTAAAGAACCAGCAGGAGCAAAGAAATTTAAGACGGGACAATCTAATCACCCTGATTAATACAGGTTTGACCCAGGCAGAAGTTGTTAAGGATACAGATGCGCCAAAAGCCAGAGAAGAAGTAATCCGCGCCACTGAAAGACTAAAAGAACTAAATGGACTTGATCCGGAAAACCCCAGAGTTAAAGAAGCAGGTGCAAATTTTGAAGCCAGAAGTTCTGAAATTTTAAAGATTTACAAACAGTTCGATTTAGAACTGTTTATGAGTTTGGATTTAATAAAACAAAATTTCACCGCTAAAAAAATGTCTTTCTCGATTGATAAAATTTTATTTTTAGATGAAAATGAAAAATCACTGGTTTCTATTGGAATTGAACTTAAGTCACCGGATATTTTAGCCGGTCCTACCCAACTCGGAGATGCAAAATATGCTTCTATTAACGGTTCGAGTGCTTTTGTTTTCTCAAGAGATAAAGGAATACTGCATATAGATGTAGACAATAATAAAGTCTCAGTTGTTTCTGCTCCTGATGCCGGATGGGGAGATATTAAAGATATTTATGGATTTGCAGATAATGTTTATGCTTTAGATGTACTCAAAAATATGATCTGGAAATATGCCCCGAGCGGAAGCAGTTTTTCTTTAAAGCAGGAATATTTGCGCTCTGAGGTTGATTTAATCGCCGGGAAAGATTTGATGATTGATTATTCAGTTTGGGTATTAACCTCGGAACCTGATGTCTTAAAATTCACAGCGGGTAATTCTGATTTTTATGCGGTGGGAGGAATTGACGAGCCTTTAACTCAAATTGATGCAATATATGCGCCGGAAGAATTGGATAACATATTTTTACTGGATAAATCGACGAATAAAATTTTAGTGACCAAGAAGAACGGGGAATATGCAGCGCAATATATAAAACCGGAACTTGGGAAAGTTGATGACTTTTTTGTGGATGATCAGGGAAAGATGATTTACTTACTCTTGGAAAACAAAATATATAGAACGCCATTAAAATAGCTATCAGACTTCAGTCGTCAGCTACCAGCTATGAAAAAACAAAAATTCAGAAATTTACAAATATGGCAAAAAGCAATGGAATTCATAACCGTGATTTACTCGCTTTCTTCTACATTCCCTTCGGAGGAAAAGTTTGGTCTTACAAATCAAATAAGAAGAGCCGTGGTGAGTATAGCTTTAAATATTGCAGAAGGCTCAGGGAGTGGGACGGATTTAGAGTTCAGAAGATTTCTCAAAATGGCTCTCCGCTCAACATATGAGGTAATGGCTGCCCTGGAGATCGCAAGTAATTTAAAATACGCAAAAAAAGATATAATTGAAAGAAGGCTACAGGAAGCTGATGAACTTAGTGCAATGATTGCAGGTTTGATCAAAAAGCTGAAGACTGATAGCTGAAAGCAGATAGCAATGAAGTTATATAACAAAAAAGCCAGGTTTAACTATTTTATTTCTGATTCATTTGAAACAGGAATTGTTTTATTTGGTCATGAAGTTAAATCTCTTAGGAGCGGACATGGAGATTTGTCCGATTCTTTTGCGCGGGTTCAAAACGGGGAAGTCTATTTAAAAAACGTTTTCATTCCGGCCTACCAAAACGCTTCGATAAAAGAATATGATCCTAAAAGAGAGAGGAAACTGCTTTTGCATAGAGATCAAATCAGAAAATTAGCCGGAAGCACTGATCACTTAATTCCACTATCAATTTATGAAAAAAATAATATGTTTAAAGTGGAATTGGGATTAGGATCTTCGAAAAAACAATTCGATAAAAGAAAAACGATAAAGGCGCGGGATGAAAAAAGAAAAATTGAACAGGATTTAAGAGGGATGAAAGATAATGATTCAAGAAGAGAATAAATAAGTTAAGCTAGATTAATGATGCGAGTGACGAGCCTGGTTTTGTTAGTTATTAGCGTCGCTCTTCTCGTACGATGGGGAGTGTTTTTTGAATACTTATATCTGCCTATAAGTTTATTAATTATCAGTCCTGTGCTAGTCGTCTATTTTAAAAATCAGAGCTTCAGGCTTATTCACCTGATCTTTCTTTTCACTGTTTCATATATTGCTGCACTCTTATTTTATATTTGGTCTTATATTTCCTGTATCTTAATTTGTAGTATAAATTATGACTATCTTGCAGCTACAGCATTCTATTTAATCTTACCCTTTACTGCACTTATAAGTAGGTATAATAAAGAGCTATTTGCATTGCTAACTTCTTCTCTTCTGCTCATAGTTTTTATTGTTATTCACTTTATGCAGAGCAATAACATTTTTTGATTTTAGCTTCAAAATATGTTAATATACTCTTCTGGGGACGTATAGATTCGACGGAGTAGCACTTTGAAAACTGCAAGCCGCTAAGGAAACATTAAGCGTAATATATTGTTTCAAAAACAACTGACAAATCACATTTGTCACGTCTTTCTGCGGGGCTCGCGAAGAAATTCAAAGGCTTTGGATTGGTCCCAACAGGATCAGTCTTCGCTACTAACGTAGCTTACAGCTAAGACTGCTTCATGATCTCTTCTTCCTGGTGGGAGCTTGAAGTAATACACAGCTAGGATGCAAAGCTTTTGGTGTTGGTTGATCCAAAAGATCTTTAAAGATAACTCAATCAGATGAAAGTTTTCCAGCCGGTTTGGTTACAACTTTCATCTAAAAAATAAACCGGACAAGCTTGTAGACGTTTTTGATAAAACTATTTCAGACCCGAGATCAAATCTCGGCGTCTCCACACTTCACCCCGCTAATGGCGGGGTTTTGGTTATTGGTTAGTTGGTTCATAGAAAAGAGAAAAATTGTGTTATACGATGAACTATGAACGAATAACAATGAACTTACTCGATTTTTTATTTCCTAAAACCTGCATTGGCTGTAATAAATTCGGTTCTTACTTTTGCGATAACTGTGTCTCCGAAATAAAACAATCTGAACTTGTTTGCCCTTTTTGCGAGCGTGCTTCTTTAGGCGGAGCAGTGCATCCTGTTTGTAAAAGAAAATATGGTCTTGATGGTCTATGGAGTCTTGGAATTTATCAGGGTTCTTTGCGGAAGTCTATTCAAAAGCTTAAATATAAATGGGTGAGTGAGATGGCTAAAGATTTAGTTAATATAACTTTAACTTACTGGGCTCTAAATTCGCCGATAATTTTAGATGAAGTAAAAAAGGATCAGGGTAAGTCATGGGTTGTGACGTCTGTACCTTTATATCCTTCGCGTCAAAAATGGCGGGGGTTTAATCAGTCTGAGCTTCTCGCAAGGCTTTTTGCAGCTAAATTAGGTTTGAAATATGAAAATACTTTAAAAAGAATCAGGAATACAAAGCCGCAGATGAAGCTTCTCTCTCCGGAAAGAAAACAAAATATCAAAAATGCCTTTGTCTTGGCTCCTAACTCATCACTCATAACCCATAACGTTTTACTTGTTGATGATGTCTGGACGACAGGTTCGACTTTAAAAGAGTGTTGCTATCAGCTAAAAAGAGGAAAAGCTAAAAAAGTCTGGGCATTAACAATTGCCCGTTAATTTTCATCAACGATAAATCCTTTAACCTGGTGTTCCCATATCTTTTTAAATAACCCGTCTTTTCTTTCGAGTAAATCGGAAGGCTCACCGTCTTCGATAATTTTTCCGTCCTCAATAAAGATTATTCTATCCATTTTCTTTAAAGTTGAAAGCCTGTGGGCTATGGCGATAACAGTTCTGTCTTTCATTAGTGAATTAAGTGAGATCTGGATTGCGTGTTCTGATTCTGAATCAAGGCTTGAGGTCGCCTCATCCAAAATTAAAATTGGTGCGTTTTTCAAAAAGGCCCGGGCAATTGCAATTCTTTGCCGCTGGCCACCAGAAAGCTTTACTCCGCGTTCTCCGACCAAGGTTTCATATCCGTGCGGCAGTTTTTTGATAAATTCATGGGCCTGAGCTTGTTTGGCCGCAGTTTCAATTTGTTTTTGATCGGCTTCGGGATTGCTGTAGCCGATATTTTCAGAAATGGTTCTGTGAAAAAGACTAGTATCCTGAGGCACAAAAGCGATTGCTCTTCTCAGGCTTTCAAGAGTTACTTCAGAAATATTTTTTCCGTCAATTTTTATGTCGCCTGAGTTTACCTCAAAGTGTCTAAGCAAGAGTGAAACAAAGGTGGTTTTGCCGGCTCCGCTTCTTCCGACAAGTCCTATCTTCTGGCCTGCCGGAATCTCAAGCGAAAAATTCTTAAATACCTTAGTATTTTCGTAATTAAAATCAACATTAACTAAACTGATACTGCCGCTTTGGATTCTATAATCAACAGCCTCAGGTGAATCAATGATAAGATGCTCGCTTAAAATTTCCTCAAGTCCCTCACGGGCTTCACCGTAACTTCTGGCGCCTTCTTTCATATCCTGACCCATAAAGAAGAATTGTTGACTTAAATCCAAAGCAATCGATATAGCCATAATAATTACACCGATACTTATTGAATTAGTTTGATATAAGTAAACTGAGGTCCATGTCATTGTGCCTAAGAAGATAAAAATTAATGCGCCATTTATAACCAAAATCCATTCTGAAAACCACCAATGCGAAAGTCCGGTTTTACTTTGTCTGTCGATATACTCCTGAATGAAAGCTCGTTCGCTGGTTAAAGTGGCGTTTTCGTGAACAAGGGAAATATTGGACAAAGAGTCAACAAGTTTTCCTTTAAGTGTGGACATTGATTTGGCAAATTTAAAAGAGTAAACCTGAAGTTTTTTTGATAGAAAAATATTTACTCCGATAAATATTACCGACCAGATAAAAACTATGGTTCCAAGTATCGGACTGGAATCTGCGGCGATATAAACATAGATTAGAATTCCGAGAGCGATGGGATAAAACCGCCAGAGTAATTTTTCATAAATTCGATTTGTGCCTTCGACAGCATTACTCACTTTGTTTGCTAAGGCTCCGGCAAAACGGCTGTTAAAGTAGTCTTTACTGTGGAGTGATAAGTATGAATATAAAGATTGGTAACCCGTGGCGCGCATACCCATAAACCATCTCATTCCGGTGAAGCCGCTTCCTCTCCATAAATTACTGCCAACGAAGTGGAGGATGGGATACATAATCGCCCAAAACCAAATAGCATCAAAATTGTTTCCGGCAGCCACCTCATCAGTTAAGTTTTTTAAAACTATAACTAAGTACCTATCAACTATGTTTGCAATAAAAACGAAAAAAAGCGCAGTTAATGCCCAGCCTTTATAAGGCTTTGATGAAAACACACCGAATTTAAATGGATTTTTCGGGATCTTCGGGGACATAAATTGATTATAGCAACACTGAGGCTGTTAAGGAAAAACTGGAACAGTATGGATTTAGTGGTTATAATACAAATTCAAGGAGAGGTCGCATAGTGGCCTAGTGCGGAGCAGTGCTAATGCTCTGTCCGAGTAATCGGACCGCGAGTTCAAATCTCGCCCTCTCCGCATTGTAAAATAATTGTGCTAAACTAGTTCCAAATGCCCAAGTACCACAAGAGAGACTTGCTCTCCTCACCGTTAGATACACCCGAATTACCTCCTGGTCATCCAGAAGAAATGCAAGGGATAGAAGAAGATCCGTATTTAGAAAATTACTACAATCCTGTCCGCACCCTTGTCTCATGGAGGGCACCTTCCCGCCCATACCGTAAAAAAGACCGCTCATATTACACTACAGTTGCTCTTCTTATAATTTTGGTCTGTTTAATTGCTTTTTTGGCAGGAGAAAGATTATTAGTTGGGGCACTTTTAGCTCTTGGATTTTTAGTTTATGTATTAAGTTTTACTGCACCTGAAGAGGTTGATTATAAAATTTCCTCGCAGGGAATAATCGTTGGTGATCATTTTTATCATTGGGAAGAATTAGACTCGTTTTGGTTTTCCGAAAAAGAGGGAAGTAAACTTTTAAATATTTTAACAAAATTCAGATTTCCAGGGTTGCTTATGATGGTGATGGGGGATGTGAATGAGGAGGAGCTAAAGACAATAGTTGCGCGTTACCTGCCTTTTCATGAAATTGCTCCAAAATCCACTCTGGAAAAATGGAGCGAAAGTTTACAAAAGCACTTTCCTTTAGAGAATCCAAATAAGTAGCCTTCTTTATTTAATGCAATCAAGCTCAATTTAGAGTAAAATTCACACGTAAGCCCTCGTAGCTTTAGATATTTATCGCAAGCTACGAACTTTGAAATTAGAATGCCCTCGTAGCTTTAGATATTTATCGCAAGCTACGAACTTTGAAATTAGAATGCCCTCGTAGCTTAATGGATAGAGCACAACATTGCGGATGTTGCGGTTGTGGGTTCGACTCCCGCCGAGGGCGCCAAGAAAGAATTAGGGGTATTCAGCGTAGTGATTAGGTTGATATATGGAGCTAATTTGGGTGTTCCATACTTCAAATCATTATAGGTAGGCATATCATCAAACAAGAGACTAAAATACTCTGCGCTCTTAACACGATCAGGCTGTTCTAACAATAAATTCTCTAGGTGTTCCATGAAGTCTCCGACTACATCCAGTACTAACTCCATGCTTATGACTTCTACGTCCTTTTCCTGCTTACTTTGCTTTAGTCCGGCTATTTGACCCTCTATGTTCTCTAATTGCTCTTCCATTAGTTTAATAGCTACTTCAGAATTTAAGACGGGAAGTTTCTCGGCAATCATTTTAGATTGAGTTTTTAATTCTAGAATCTTATTCTCTAAAGTTGAGAGATCTTTTTGATTACAGGAAATCCGTTTATTCCACTCTGCCATCACAATTTCTTTTAGTTCCTTGATACCCTCATCAGTCATTTTTAATTGTTTGACAAAAGCAGCAATTGTCTCATCAAATTCTTTGACTGGCACTCTAAACCCTTTATGGTTTCTAGCACAATGATATGCGGGGAAGTATTTACCTGATTTGCCCTTTGATGCACTTCCAAGTAGCGGCTTTTTACACTCAGGGCATAAAACATATTTCTTATAGGGGTAATCAGGATTGTAAGCTTGTTTCTTTAGTCTCCATTCTGCAGGTCTATCTTTATAAACTTTAATCTCACCGTCTTCCTGAGAAATAATGATTTTCCCTCGGTTAGCCTTATTAAAAGTTTCTATTGAGACTAATCCATCAAATTTGCACTTAATAGCTTCGCCATTTGTCCATTTTTCTCGATTAACTCCGGCATAAATTGTGTTACTTAGATATTGATGGAATTGTTTAACAGTTAACTTTTTACCGCCCTTTTGTCCCAATATCTGGGTTCTATCTCTAGGATTTCTTTTAAGCATTACTCTGGATTTAAATCCTAGTTTATTAATTTCTTCGACAATCTGTTCATCAGTAAGAGATCCCTGTAATCTTAATTCATACATTTTGAGAACAAATTTTGCCTCTACCGGATCAGGAGTAAGAATCATTCTTCGTCCGTGAGCTGTCTCCATTTTTTCGTTCTGGTAACCAAATGGAGACGTTCTGACTCTATATCCTAAGCGGACATAGCGTATTTCTGCGCCAATCATCCTACTCATAATGTCCCGCATTTCGTCTTTAGCTCTTTCAGCCTCAAGGATCTCGGATTTTTTAGTAGGTGAATAGACGCTCCAATCGTACTTTACGTCTAAATGCTCAAGAGTATTAACCTCCTGAGTGCCGATAATGCCATAAATATCAACCAGTTTTACGTCATACTTTGTAAGCTGCATTTTAAGATGGTCATATAAGTATGATCCTCCCCGAGTAAATCGGTCTATTGATTTAATAATGAATAACTGAATGTCGTTTTTAGGACTTTTGCAGTAATCAATCGCCTCTTGAACAGGCTGCTCTTCTTTAGAAGCCGACTCCATAAAAATGAAGAACTTCTTTATATTAATGTTGTGAGCTTTGGCAAATCGCTCTATTTGTTCCTTTTGAGCATCCGGAGAATCACCCTGAAGGCCTTGTTTAAGAGAAGAGACTCTTATTGCAGCTACCGCATTCTCTTGAGGAGGGTAGTTATCCATATTTACTCCTTCTTCTCCAAAATAGGGAGCAGTCCTTTGGCTTTTGCTTTAAATATTCGGTCAATAATCAGGTTAGCGAGAATTTTTAGACGTTCTTCAGGAGGCAGAATAACAGTACATGTATTTTTAACTTTGCTAACTCTTTCTTTAGCTTGATCGATTCGTTTTACCCTATTCATTGAAGTATTAAAATTATCCGTATTATGGATAATTTACGCCTAAATAAGTACTTTGTCAAGTATAGAAAACTATGAATTTTTGTCCTAATTTTTTTCTTTTATTCTTTTATAGGGTTTGATATACTCTCTCAAACTGCCTAAAGGCAGTTTTATGTCAATTAATGAACTTAGGGCAGATTATCTTTTAGATAAGTATATTTATTCTAAAGATTTTCATGGGCTTTCTTCAGGATTTCCAAATGGGTTTATTCCTGGATTATTATTCTTTTCATCTTTTATTCTTGTTCTCCTAATAATACGTAAATTTCTATCTTTCAGGAAATCCTTTAAAGAGCAATCAATTCTACTTGAACTCACTCCTCCTGCTATGACAGAAAAGACTGCATATACAACACAACAGCTATTTTCAGTAATTCACAATTTAGGAAAACAACGATCTGTTATTGATAAAGTACTTGGTAAAAAAACTCTTTTTACTTGTGAAATTGTTTCTACACAGAATCAAGGAATTCGCTATTTAATTAGAACTACCCCGGATCTGGTGAATAACCTTAAAAGGAGTCTCATCTCATATATGCCTCAAGTGAATGTTAAAACGGTCAATGAATATTTGCCGGAAAAGATGGAATCCTACCAGGCAAAAGTTATTGAGTTTAATCAAACTAAACACTTTGCTTATCCCCTTGAGAAGCAGAATATTCTAATCGAACATGATCCGGTTGCCTACATCACCGGAATGATGACAAAGCTTTCTCCTGGTGAACTTATCTCACTTCAAATAGTTTTAACGCCGACTGAGAAAAAAGTCACATCTTTTATTAAACATAAAATATTAAGAGGAGAGGATGTTTTGGGATATATTAATCAGTTAAATGGCTCCGTGATTGCCAACATATTAGTATTGCCTCTAAAGACTCTTCAAGTTTTGCTGGGGATCGTCGGATATATATTAAGAACAGTTATTACTGATTTTGCCGATGCTAAAATGGCTCAACGACAGGCTCAAGGTCAATACTTAGCATATTACGCAACTCAAAACCTACAGAAACCAGCTAGAGTTTTAACTAATTTTGAACAAGAAATTGTTAAATCTATTGAAGGTAAAATCGATCAATCGTTGTTTGAAGCAAAAATCAGAATACTAATCGGAGTAAAAGATAGAAATGAATTAACTGAGAGGGTTAGAGGGTTTACTTCTTCCTTTGGCATTTTTTCAGCTACCAGCAATCAGACCTTAAAGAAAAAACTACACCTCCCCTTAGAACCTATCAATAAATCTTTAATGCTGAGTTTTCAGAAGAGGTTATTGTCTCTTGTTTTCAATAGCAGTCCTACTATTTTATCGATTTCTGAAGTTTCAGATTTATATCACTTTCCATTCACTAGAGTCACCCAGACAGAAAATATCATCAAAGCCCACTCAAAAGAATTACCTGCACCAGTATCTTTAAAAAAAGGTAGGGTTATGGATTCAGTGTTTGGAGTTAATACTTATGGGGGTACTTCGACAGAGATTGGATTAACAGAAGAGGAAAGACAAACTCATATGTATATATTAGGTAGAACTGGATCTGGAAAAACAACTTTAATGTTTACGATGGCAAAGCATGATATTGAAACTGGTAAAGGGTTGGTCTTTATTGATCCTCACGGTGATGTATCAGAAGATTTAGTTGCCTCAGTTCCCTTAAGGCGAAAGGATGATTTAATTTATGTAAACCCTACTGATTTAAAACATCCAATTGGAATTAATTTATTAGAACTCACTCCTGGTCTTGATGAAGATGAGGCAGAACTAGAAAAAGAAGTGGTTGCCGAAGGGATGGTATCGTTATTCAGAAAAGTTTTCTCTAAAGAAGAAAATTCAAATGCTCACAGAATTGAATATATTTTAAGAAACACTATTTATACTGCTTTTACTACTGAGGGTTGTACTATCTTTACCATAAATAAAATCTTAACTAATCCAACTTTTAGAAAACAAGTTGTTTCTAGATTAAAAGATCCTGACTTAGTTGATTTCTGGAAATATGAATTTGGAAAAGCCGGAGATTATCAAGTAGTAAAGATGACTCAAGGAGTGACAGCAAAGGTAGGAAGATTTCTCCGTTCTCCAACCGCCAGAAGAATCTTAGAACAGGAAAAGTCGACTATTAACTTTGATGACATTATTAATCATGGAAAAATATTAATTTGTAACTTCTCGCAAAAATTGGGAGAGGATACCTCAAGATTGCTTGGCACAACCATAATGACTAAGTTACAGCAAGCAGCTTTAAAAAGAGCTTATATCCCTGAGAATGAAAGAAAAACATTTTATCTTTATGTTGATGAATTTCAAAACTTTGCTACCCAATCATTTACAAAAATGGTGACTGAGGGTAGAAAGTACCGAATGCCTTTAATAATTGCCGAACAATCAACCTCTCAACAAAAAGATCGAGACATCACTAATATTATTTTAGCTAATGTCACAACTGTAGTTTCTTTTAGAAGTGGGAATTATATTGATGAAGATTTAATGCTTAATCAATTTGCCCCATACTTAGAAAAAGGTGAAATCATGAATCTACCAAGATACAAATTTTATATCAAAATTTCAGCTATAGAATCTGAAGAACCATTTTCAGGATCCACACTTTATTCACCTGTTGTAAAGGATGCTAAAAAAATTGAGCAATTAATTGAAGCTTCAAGAAAAAATTGGGCAATAGATTATAAAAAGAACATAGCCAGTGAAGTCATAACAAAAGTAATTGAAGATGTGCTCCCTAAAGCATCAATTAAGTCTGAACAAACTAAAAAAAGAAACGGCTTTCCAGAGAGTAAGAACATCTAATAAAATATTTAAATGTACCTAGGTGTGGGTACTGTTTTTAGGGTTTTTTGAAGCTAATTGTATTGATATCACATCCTTTTTATACTTATA
>JAKFWZ010000084.1 GCA_021731695.1 Candidatus Daviesbacteria bacterium
AATCAGAGCTTTCTACCTTTCGGTCTAAAGGGCAAAGCATGTTTTTACTTTCACATAAATCAATGCCCAGGAGCGTGTATGGGTTTAATTTCAAAAGAGGATTACGCAAAAATAATAAATAGATTTTCTAAATTTTTAGATGGAAAAAAACAGGAACTTTTAGATGAGTTATTGGAAGAAATGGCCAATGATGCGAAGAATCAAAAATTCGAAGATGCCCAAAAAGTTAAAAAGATAATTGAGGGAATAAATTACATAACTGCTCCAACAAGAATAACTAACTATTTAGTTAATCCGAATTTCTTAGAAGATTTAAATAAAAATTCATTAGAGGAATTGCAAGGGGTTTTAGATTTGCCCGAGCTTCCAGAACGAATTGAAGCCTATGACATTTCAAATTTTCAGGGAACTGAAGCGACTGGATCGATGGTTGTTTTAACTAATGGAGATATTGATAAATCACAGTATAGAAAATTTAAAATTAATCCGCCAGCTGGCGGACGGGCTAAACCAAATGATTTTGCAATGCATGCGGAAATGATGGGAAGAAGATTAAAACATACTGAATGGCCTTTGCCAAATCTTTTTATAATTGATGGGGGAAGAGGACAGGTTTCTACAGTTAAAGCAGTAATTGATAAACACTTTTCGTCTTTGCGAGACCATGAAGTGGCGAAGCAATCTCAGTCAGCTAATGGAAATTCTGAATTCACTGGGATTGCTTCGGAGGAAGCACCTCGCAATGACGCAGGTAATATTCCCATTTTTGGTCTCGCAAAAAGAGAAGAATGGTTATATCCACCTGAGGGAGAACCAATTAAATTACCAAAAAAATCTCTGGCTTTAAGATTATTGCAAAAATTAAGAGACGAATCACACAGATTTGCAATTACATATCACAGAAAGTTAAGAAAAAAAGCTGCAGGGTATTAACATGAATAATAAAGAAAAACTTGATCAATTTACTTTAGATATAGAATTTCTCTTGATATCCGTTGTTCAGGGTGTGGCCTTAGGAGCTTTAGCCGGAGCTGCGGCGAAACCTTTAAATGAAATGAATATTCAATATTGGCCGTATATTCTAAGTGGGTTTTTACTGATTTTAACTTTCTGGTCACAAGCAATTATTCATTCATTATCTTTTATTAAATGGCCTTTGGATTTATCACATAATTTTTTATATTTCCTGTTAGGTCTTATAGAATTTTTAGCATTCGCAAATTTAACAGATCCTTTAAGGTGGTTTATTTTTCAATTAGTATTCGTATTGATTGCGAGCGCTCTGTACTTTGTCGATTTAAAATTAATTCTTGCGGTTAGTGACCGATTTAAAAAAACAAAAGCTCAAAGAGAATTATATATGAATATTTTAAGCGAGCAGTTAACAGAAATGAAAACTTTAGTTCCTTCAGGAATAATTTTTAATCTTTTTGCGGTTTCTTTAATCTGGGAATTTCCCGAGATATTTATTGAAAGAGGATTTCATATAGCTATAGTTATGGTTCAGGTTCTTTTGACCGGATATATTCTGGCAGTTTCATTAAATAGTTTTAAAGAACGTTCAAGATTAATCTCTGAATCCTGAGGCTGTCATTGCGAACGCAGTGTCGCAATCTTGATTTTTCCTTTTGCCACTTTGACCGCAAAGTGGCGCAAACTCTGCGAGCTGGAAAGTCGACCTAATTTTATTCAGTCGCTTATCGGGGAGCTTGCCCCTTCGGACATCTGGCTAATCGCCAGAGTCCGCTTTTCCCCTGATAGCTCCTTCTTAAAATTTATACGGTCTTTGTTTCTAAGCTCGCATATTTAACGCAAAACGAAATATTACTTATATATTCGCTATTTAAAACAAATACAGACTCGGTGTGCCGTGCGGGAAGGACACAGTAGTTTTTCATAATTGATATAATAACTGAATGATCAGAGCTGTCCTCAGAGATTATATTTTAAATTTAGGCATACTTTGGGGTGTGACAGAAGTATTTCCAGGGCTTTCTTACTCGGGTGGATTTCCGACACTAGCTCTTGGTGCGCTGGGTCTCATGTTCATGAATCTGATCATAATTCCGCTTCTTAAAGTTGTCTTTTTGCCACTCAATATTCTTACACTCGGAGTGTTTACATGGGTTATAAATGTTATTGCGCTTTATATTTTAACTACGCTTTTGCCGCAATTTAAGCTCATGCCGTATGATTTTCCCGGTGGTAACTTTTTAGGAGTCAATATCCCGCCTCAAAATTTAACTGTGCTTTGGGTAGCAATTATTGCCTCATTTATGATAGGATTTGCCAGCCGGTTTTTCCATTGGCTGACGGAGAAGTAATATGACAAACGTTTTTTTAATTTTAGAAATAATACTGGGACTGATATTAATTATTTTAATTGTGCTGCAATCCAAGGGTACAGGTTTAGGCTCGACTTTTGGTGGAGATATGGGCTTTTACGGTACAAAAAGAGGGGCTGAGAAAATGCTTTTCGTTTTTACTATCATCGTGGCGGTACTTTTTCTTGTAAACTCGCTAGCCGGTGTGATTTTATCCTAGTGCAACATGTCTTTTTTGATAAACTTTATTCTCACTTTTTTTAAAAGAAAAAAGTGGTTGATACTTTCCGTTTTGGCTGCGCTGCTCGCTATAGGAGCATTAATTTATTGGATTTATCAAACACGCATTACAGGAATAGTTAGCGAAGGAATTGTCGGAACCCACGAAGAACGCGATTTACCTGATGTCGTTTTAAATTTAGTTTCGAAACCCTTATTTAAAGTTGATAAAAGCGGAAGCCCCTCTGCAGAATTGGTTGAAAGTTGGGAAGTAAATTCCGAAGCCAATCTTTATATAGTTAAGCTTAGGCCTAATCTAGTCTGGAGTGATGGAGTAGCAATTAAAGCTCAGGACATTTATCTGGCAATTCCTGATGTCTCGATAAATACACCGGATGATTTAACTTTAGAATTTAAACTGGCAGAAAGCTTCAGTCCTTTCCCGACTCTTTTAACAAAACCGGTTTTAAGAAAATCCAGTCAGACACCTCATGGGTTTGAATTAGTTGGTGTTGGTCCATATTCAGTCAAATCAATTAAAAAAGATGGTCCGTTTGTTAAGAAGGTGGATTTTAGATCAGAAGATAAATCACTTCCTGAAGTTGCTCTAACTTTTTATCCGAATGAGAAGATTGCCAAAACAGCTTTAAAATTAGGAGAGATTCAATCTTTACTCGGTGTTAACGAGACCTCGGATATTGAATTAAATAATATCGGAATAAAGGCATATTCAAATTATAGACAGTTGGTGACTGTTTTTTTGAATACTGAAAATCCGATATTGTCTGATGAGAATTTACGCCTGGCTATGGCATATAGCGCACCGGAAATAGAAGGTGAAGATGTTGCTGTAACTCCGGTCTCGCCTCATTCCTGGGCATTTAATTCCGGTGTAAAAGATTATTTAAACAACCCTGATAAAGCCAGGGAATCGCTTAAAAAAGTTCAGAAAGGAAAGGAAGAACAGATCATTTTAACTGCGACAAGTTCTTTAGAAGAAGTCGGGGAGAAGGTGGTTGATAGCTGGAATAGGATAGGCCTAAAGGCCATCCTGCGAGTTGAATCAGGTATCCCCCAAAACTTCGAAGCCTTACTGATTACACAAAATATTCCGGCAGATCCTGATCAATATTCGCTATGGCATTCAACTCAAAAAGGCGTGACAAATATTTCTAATTTAGTTTCGCCGCGTGTTGATAAGGATTTAGAAGATGGCAGAAAAGTTGCGGATTTAGAAACCAGAAAACAAAAGTATCAGGATTTTCAGAAGATTTTACTTGATCAAGCCCCCGCAATATTCTTGTATTTTCCAAAGTATCAGGTGGTTTATATGAAAAAAGCAGAAAGCGGACTTAATAAAGTCTTACCGATTCAACTATCGAATTTAAATTAAAGGAAATAATTCTACTGTCATATTGACAAATTGTACAAAGAGTTGTACATTTATTTCATGAACACATTAGCTATATCAGATGCTCGAAATAATCTACCCGAACTTGTGAATAAAGTCCATAAAAATATGGAACGTATAATTATTACAGTTAATGGGAAAGCAAAAGCCGTAGTTTTAAGTCCTGAGGAGTTAGAGTCACTGGAAGAGACTGCTGAAATTATAGCAATCCCTGGGGCTAAACAGGCGATTAAATTAGGTGCTAGTCAAATAAAAAAAGGACAATTTACTTCAATTGATAGTTTATGATGCAGGTAATTCTGTCAAAAAACGCACATAAACAATACAATCGCTTAACCAAGCCAGAGCAGGTAAAAATCAAAAGAAGACTTCTTTCTCTACAAGATAATCCGATATCAGGGAAAAAGCTGACTGGAGAGTTTACAAATTTAAGATCACTCAGAGCTTGGCCTTATAGAATTATTTATTTCCTCAATGAGAAGAGTCAGACAGTTGAAGTTAGCGCTATTTTACACCGTCAGGGAGCATACGATTAATCAAAGTATTAAGGGCAGTGGATTGTGAACGGGCCGGCGACTGGGGATAGTTGTGCCGGTGTTGGGTTTGGTACTGAAGCGACCTGATATTGGGCATAATAAGTGACGCTATCATTAATTGTGGCATTGATTGTTTGGACATTTGTTGAATTATTCTGTACGCCTTGTGAAATATTATCAATATCATTTCCTCCGGAAGTTGAGCCTAATTGCAAAACATAATATTGAGCACCGGTAACATTGGTGTAATTTACTGTTACGTTCCAGGTATTGTTTGAATTGTGAGTGTTACACGTCGGGAAAACAGGGCCCTGAGGGACGCCCATTTGAAAACCGGTATTTAAAGTAAAAAATTGATTAACTGCCGGAGCCGCAACCGTGTAAGTTTGTGAATCTGCATAATCGGTATTTTGATTATTTGACTGACCCTTAAGTACTGCAACCATATTGTATGTTGTACCGGCAGAAGCACCATTCCAAGTCCACACAGAACCATTTGAAGGAGCGATTCCGTTAACAACTGTTTGATATCCGGCTGAAGAATCCTGTTGCTGCGCTAAAATTACAATTGAAGATCCGCTTGGTGCTGAACCGTTAAAGTTAATTGTTCCGGAGATTGTAGTATTGCCTGTAGGTAGTGTTGATGAGGCTGGAGTGTTGCTTGAAGCAGGTGAGCCGGTATTGATTGGAATAATTGCTCCAACAGGCGGAGTTGCACCTGAATTAATTAAAACTTCAGCATTATCAGAAGGTGCAGATAAAACAACTGGATTAGAAGTTCCGATTAAAGTACCGTTTGAAGTATAGAGTTTGCCGATGACCTCGTATTTTTGTCCGGCAACTGCATTTGCATAAGTCATTGTTCTTTTAACGGTGGCATTTAGATTATCAACCACAACATTAAAATCGGAAGTACTGCCATACTTTCGCCCCAGAATATCAAACATTGCGCCCGGCGGAATATAACCATTTATATAAACAGTTCCGGAAATTGAAGCCTGAACAGGTTGGGCTGCAGGGGGAGTTTCAATATTTAAAGTTAAAACTTCTTCAGTTGCCGGAGCTGAAACACCCAGGGTATCAGAAGTAGTATTTCTTTGTCCGTTTAAATCTAAATAAGCCTGGAATTCGTAGGACTTGCCCTCAGTGGCTCCGGTGTACTGCCAGGGTGTTTCATCAGCAGCCGGTAAGCCTGAAATAAATATAGCATATGATCCGGTCGTGCCATATTCTCTTGAGCCAATTGAAATAGAAGAGCCCTGAGGAATAACACCGTTAACTTTAACCACACCTGAAACATTTGCCTGTTTAGCTTGTTGATATAGAGGGTTTGTGAGTCTTGAAGTAATAAACCCGAAATCAAAAATAAGAAATCCCGCTATTACCGCAATGATAACGGCAACAATAACTTTGGGCAGCATAAATAAAGAGTACCACGGGTATCAGGAGTACAACAAGTATCACGGGGGAAAAGTGAAAATGTAGGTTAGCCTGTGGTACTCGTGGTACATTTGGTACTTGTGTAACCCGTTCTTAACAGCGGATTAGCTGAGGTGTTGAAAAGGATGAGTATTGATATGCTGTTGGATTCGAAACTGAGGAAGCAGAATATTGAGCATAATAAGCCTGACTATCGTTAATTGTGACATTTATATACGGGTCAACTGCCGCAATATTTACGAGATCAGTTCCTCCGGAAGTTGAACCCATCTGAAGAAAATATCCCTGAGCACCTGAGACCGGAGGATAATTTACAGTTGCTGACCAGGTATTGTTGCTGTAGTGAGTGTTACAGGTAAGTGTAATATTGCCGGTTGGTGTGGCCAGCGGGTAACCAACATTAATTGTAAATTGAAAATTATTTGTGGGTGCAGCTAAGGTATAGGAGGTAGACTGGGCAATATCAGTAATAGTTCCGTTAATTGATTGTTTTAAGACAGCTACCATATTATATGTGGTTCCGCTCGCTGCATTATTCCATGAAAAAGTTGTCCCTGTTTGCGGATTTAATCCACTGATAAATGTTTGATCCGGACCATTTGAATTATTAGGTCTTCCGACTATCACAACAGAACTTCCTGAAGGCGCAGTCCCGTTAAAATAAAGCAAGCCTGAAATTATTGAATTACCGGTTGTGCTTTGAGTTGGGTTTTGTAAATTATTCTGTAAAACAGTTACCGCTGGTGAACCTTTAGGAGTGGCACTGGGAATTCCGCGAACAGTTATCCGCGCTTTTGGTGAAGGAGACGGTGAAGGTGACGCTTTTATTGAAGGAGTTGGTGTAGGTGAAGCATTCGCTGAGGCTGAGGGTTGGTTATTTTGCTCCGGCTCAGGAGCCTTATATAAAATAATTCTGTAAAAGGAAAATATACAAAGTAATGTGACAGCAGTAACTACTACTGCAACGCCCGCGAAATTCATTAATTTAATTTTGTAATATTTTTAGAAGAAGGTCAACTTTTATGATTAGAAAGATTGTCAGAATCAGCTCTTAAGATTAACCAAAAATCATGGAATGATGTTTCCTTCATTATTTTGTTAAAGCTTCTTGCAAAACCTTTAAACTGTTTTTTATTTTTTTTGAAACTGTAAACATCTGTTAATGATACTGGTAATGAAGAATCTTTAATCGTTGTGAACACAAATCTAATTTAACAACTGAGTGTAAAGAAAAAAGAAGAAATTCTGTAAGAAATTTGAAAGAACAATTTTCTTGCGGCTTCGCCTAAGACAGCTTGCTTATCGCTTGTGTCTTGCGAACTTATGAGCAAGTTCTTAAAGTGTAAGAAAGAAAAAATCCCCCGAACCTTTTAAGTCCGGAGGATTTAATCAATTAACGGTCTTCCCGAGGTCTAGCTTCATTAACAACGATCTTTCTACCTTCCATATCTGATCCATTAAGCTTTTCAACAGCTTCCATAGCTTCTGCGTCATTTTCCATTTCAACAAATCCGAAACCTCTTGAACGTCCTGTCATTCTATCTTTTAAAACAACAGCGCTTGAAACAGTACCGAATTGTGAAAATAAATCACCTAATTTTTGATCATCAACAGCCCACGGGAGGGAACCGACAAATAATTTTTTAATAGTAATCACCGCCAATCTAGTTTTAGAAAGCTCTTCGTACTAGACTGACTGTCTGGAACTTAACATGCTTAAACTAACCACTAGATAGAATTGTATCATTCTGTAGTAAAAAAGCAATATTTACCGTCAATGCGAGGAGAAAAAGACGTCATTGCGATATCACGGAGTGAAGAAGCAATCTCAGTAACTCAATGTAAAATGTAAGTTAATGATTAAATATTCCTATGTATATATCCTGACTAATAAATATGATTCTGTGCTGTATGTTGGTGTTACTTCAAACTTGATTAAGAGAATATATCAACATAAGAATAAATTTGCTGATGGTTTTACAAAGAAATATAGCTTAGATAAACTAGTCTATTATGAATCATTTGAAGATATTAATGAAGCTATAAAAAGAGAGAAGCAAATTAAAGGGGGTTCAAGAAAAGATAAAATGAAATTGATTTTGGCTATGAATCCTCAGTTTATTGATTTATATTCCCAGATTGTCTGAGATTGCTTCGGAGAAAGCACCTCGCAATGACGTCATTTTACTTCTGAGATTTGGAGAGTTATTTTATTTGCCACTTCAGTTATCGGTGCTTGTTGTTCAACAGGGAAAAGCGTTGCAATATAAGCAATAGATTTCTGTTGATTCTCTAAAGATTTAATAAGTTTTAAAGTTAATTCCCTTGTATCTTCATTCGAATCAATTGCAGCTTTTTTAAGTCTCACCGCTTCATCACGATTTGCGAGATTCATATCCAAAGACTTTTTCGCATTGGCAAAATCCTGAGTTTCCAAAAGCTTTGTGGCTTCGACTAATCTTTTTTCCGAGAGTTCTAATTGATGTTCTGATTTACCGATATTTCCGGATTTAAAAAATCCGGCAAAACTTTCTTTAAGTTGTTTAAAGAAAAATGTTCCGTCAGCTACTGTTTGTCCCGCCGTAATAGGCCAGAAAAGCGCGTAGACATCAATAACTTCTGATTCAGGACTTGCGCTTGGCTTTGGACTTTGAGCAAATGAACCCGAGGGGGAGATCAGTAAAAGAAGCAAAAGGATTGAGGTTAAAAGTTTCTTCACTTAAGTTGAATATACGGCGGAAGTATCAGAGTGTCAAGCCTATCTGCTGAAGAAGTCTCTTCTCACGCTTCGCATGATAAAATTTACAGATGATTGATGAAAAGTTTGTAATACTGGCAGTTCTTATAAATGCATCAGGTTCATTTACATATATTAGAGCCGCACTTAAGGGGCAGGTTAAGCCGCATAAAATTTCATGGCTATTGTGGTCAATTATTCCGCTGGTAATTATCTTAGCGCAAATCTCAAAAGCTGCTAATTGGTCAGCGCTTTTTACCTTTAGTACTTTTATTGGTCCACTCGCGATTTTTTTGGCTTCGTTTATTAATAAAAAAGCAGATTGGGCAATAAGTAAGTTTGATATATCTTGTGGAGTTCTTTCTCTGTTGGCTATCATTTTCTGGTTTATAACAAAAGATCCAATCGTAGCGATTATGCTTAGCATTCTTGCGGATATTGCTGCAGCTATGCCGACACTTATTAAGTCATTTTATTTCCCTGAAACTGAACAAGTTTGGGCTTATCTTTCAGCATGTATTGCCGCAGCAATAGTGTTGTTAACTTTTAATACCTGGGATTTTACTAACGTAGCATATCCAATATATGTCTTTTTGCTTTGTTTAGCTTTGGTTATTTTAATTAAATTTAAATTGGGGAAGATTATCTTGTCCCGTTAAGATCTATTTTTCTGATTCTAATATTTTTTGGAGTAACCTCGACCAATTCTGTATCATCGATATACTCAAGTGAATCTTCAAGATCCATTAATTTCGGTGAATTGAAATGTTCAGAAACTCCTTCACCTGATGATCTATGATTTGTTTGCTGCTTTTCTTTACAAACATTAACACTCATGTCGCCTAACCTGGCATTAGATCCGATAACCTGTCCTTTATAAACCGGTAAGTTTGGTCCGATAAAAACAGTGCCTCTTGATTGAATACCTATTAAACTGTGCATTTTGCTGGTTCCGTTTTCATGAACTACTAAAGAACCGTAATCCCTTTTAAATCCTGAGCCATTATCGGGTTTGAAGCCTTCGAAGATCGTATTCATTAAACCTAAACCTTTTGTATCTGTAATGAACTGGCTGCGGAATCCAAAAAGTTCACGGGTCGGAATAATATATTCAATATCAACTATTCCACCTTCATTTTTCATGTTAATTAGCTGGCCGTGTCTGACACCCATTTTTTGAATAATTGTTCCTGAGAAAACTTCGGGAGTTTCAATAAATAATCTTTCGTAAGGCGCATGAATAACCCTGTCAATCATTTTAGTAATGACCTGTGGACGGGAAACCTGGAACTCGTAACCTTCACGTCTCATTCTTTCAATTAAGATTGCTAAATGCAGCTCACCCCGGCCTGAAACAACCCACCCGCCGTCTGGACTTTTATCAATCTTTAAAGCCACGTCTGTTTCTAATTCTTTGTAAAGTCTTTCTTCGATCTGACGTGATGTTTTAAATTCACCTTCTTTCCCGGCAAATGGGGAAGAGTTAACTGAAAAAACCATCCTGATTGTCGGTTCCTCAATATCTAAAAGTGGAAGTGCTTCAGGCGTAATAGGATCTGCAATTGTTTCACCGATTGTGACATCAGGAATTCCGGCGATTGTCACGATATCTCCGGCTTCTGCTTCTTTAATCTCAGTTCTTTGCAAACCCTCAAATCTCATTAAAGAAGTCACTCTGAATTTTTTCTCAATACCTTCTCTGTTTATATGTGTAATATCCTGACCCTGAGTAATTTTTCCGTTCCAGACCCTACCGGTTGCGAGTCTGCCTTTAAAATTATCGGGAGCAATTGATGTAACTAAAATTTGTAACGGCTTTTCTGCATCTCCGGTTGGCTCCGGAATTTCTTTCATTATTGCCTCGAAGACAGGGGTGATATCTGTCATGGTATTAATGTCTGGCTCAAGTCCGGCTTTACCTAATTTTCCGGCTGCATATAAAACAGGGAAATATGCACTTTCTTCAGAAGCTCCTAAATCTATAAAAAGATCGAAAGTTTTATTTAGTACGTAATCAATTCTCGCATCAGCCTTATCGATTTTATTAACTACAACAATAACCTTAAGACCCATTGAGAGAGCCTGTTTTAAAACGAATCTGGTTTGAGGCATTGGGCCTTCTTTGGCATCAATCAAAAGCAAGCAACCATCTGCCATTTTTAAAACACGCTCAACTTCGCCGCCGAAATCAGCGTGCCCCGGTGTATCGATAATGTTAATTCTGGTGCCGTTAAACTCGACTGAAGCATTTTTTGAGAAAATTGTGATTCCTCTTTCTTTTTCCAATTCGTTCGAATCCATGATCAAGTCGGTTCCGACTAAATCTTTATCCATTTTTGTTTGAGTTTGGGTAAGCAGAGAGTCAACAAGGGTGGTCTTGCCGTGATCAACGTGGGCTATTATCGCAACGTTACGAATGTTTGTCATATTTGTGCCTGAATTGGCACGAATGGATATTATACCTTTTAATCAGATAAAAAGAAATTATCAGGCATCAAAATTTTATAATTCAACTCTGTCAATAAAATCTAAGGAAACTAAGTGGTTGGTTATTAAGTCCCAGTGGATTTCTGTCAGGCATAATTGATCATCTATTAAATCATAACCATAAGGCGATTTCTTACTTATCCCTGTTCTTAATAATTCTCTTTTAATTCTATCAGTTGCTTCAAAAACTGCCCAATCAACCTCTTTATCTAGTTGTCCAACTGTTTTAGGATCAAATATCTCCCATCTTACAGGTAAAGCTCTTTGCTGTCTTTCATAAACCTGCCATCTGTCGGTATCCTGCCATCTATCAGTTACTTTTCCTACTAACATTTCTGATGGAAGAATAAAACCAGGAGCAAGTTCTCTCGCCACTTCATGTATCCGCTCAATTTTTTCTGCTGCTCTTTGTGCCTGTTCTTCATCCGGGTAACTGCTGTAAGTTTTTATGACTCTGTCACTTTTGCCATCTCTATCAGCAAAAACAACCTTATAGTCTCCGCCTCCAATAATTACACATCTGCCTTCCGCAAAAGAAGGTACTAAATGATCAGCCAGATATCTGTCCTTTCGTAAATGGCTAAAAGTTACTATTGGATCAGAAATAGGCTCGTTATTTTTGAAATTTCTTTTAACATAATATTGAAAATCAGGCCCGCCTTCTAAGCTGTATTCCTCAGTGTAAACAGGAGGTTGCAGAAAGTCTCTTACAGCTTCGAGCCCTCTACCTATTCGTTGTCTTGTTCCTTCTAGCATACTGTTTATTATAAATTAAGTGATTTATTTTTACAACTATAGGATCATTTTTGAAACATGCCAGCGATTAAGAGACTCGTAGTAAATTGACTAATTGTAAAAAAGAAGAGGTTGTTCATATGATTAATGAAAGGGGGTGAGGTAAAAATGGGAATGTCATCTTTTATTAGTCTTATTGTCGGAATTTTATTCACTGCTGTTGTCCTTATGATCGTTTCAAATATGAAAGTAGGTCTTAAAGTCGATGGTTTTAAAGGAGCGATTATTGCAGCCATAGCAATCGGAATTGTGAATTTTATACTTATGTGGGTTTTAGGTGTGTTTATGGCAGTTTAACTTTGGGGTGCGTTTTTTGGAATTATTTATTAACTTCCTGCTCTAGGGCAGGAAGTTTTTTTATGAAAAGTTGGGATTAAGTATCAGACTCGAATTTAACGAGTGAATCGGATATAATTGTGGACGATGTCGATGTCTTCTAGGCTTCGAAAAGGTCCAGTAGCTCAACGGTAGAGCACTTCCCTCTTAAGGAATAGGTTCAGGGTTCGAATCCCTGCTGGATCACATTTTAAAATTTCCAAGTTTCATATTGGTAAATTTGAAACTGTTCAACGAAAGAATCCGCAACAAATCTCCGAAGACTATAAGTTGCAAGCTTCGCTTATTTGATTCGGCTCCGCTTAGCGGAGGGCGTGTTATCCCTGCTGGATCACTTAATCTACCCCTCTTCTATTTTCCTCTGCACTCATAACTTCTGCAGCGATATTTAATTCCTGAGGATGCGCGCCATCATCTGCTTTATATAAGCCCATATCATGTGCGTTTTCTAAAGTATCATCATCAGACTCTAAATCAGGAGTTTCACCGCTTATGGTTTCATCGCCAACCGCTGCCTGAGAGGAGGCTGGATTTTTTGGATCATCTGTAATCATATTAGTCACCTCCTTTGGGTAAAGTTTAAACCCGTGTAATAACCTGGCACAAGTACCGAAGCTGTTTTTTTGCGCGCCCGGCAAGAGTCGAACTTGCAACCGTTGGTTCCGAAGACCAATGCTCTATCCATTAAGCTACGGGCGCATACTTTGTATGGCGCCGTATCTTGCGATAGTTCCACTGCTTCACAGTGTAGTAATTATCTAAAACTACGGACGCACATTGATATTTTAACAAATCTGTAGATTTAGAGCTTGAGTAAAATCTATCTTGAGAATTTTTTTCTTCTTTGAGTATTGCCACTAGGAATTACAGCGTAGCGTGGAGTAGGGAAAAGTTTATTTTTAATTTCTCCTAAAATTTCTTTTATGTTTTTCATTTCTTTCGTCCTCCAAATACTATATCAGTAAATGGCCCACTAATGCCAATACCTGCATGAGTATATTCACCGTTAAGTTGATTTTTATTATGACCTGCGCTTTTTCCAAAAAAAGACTCTATTAAACCAGTGGCATTACCCTTGTAGTTGTAACCCTGATTTTCAGCAATTGCGTTAAAACCTAATTTATTAAAACCATCATTCGCCATAAATTCCTTATGACCGGCGTGTTTATCTAATTTGCCGAGGGATTTTAAATAATCAGCTCTGGACTGCGCATAGGATTGAAGGGTGTTATCTATCCTTAATGACCCAACGCCATTTTTTGATCTGTATTCATTTAAAGCGTTTAAAACTCCCTGCGGGGTAATATTTGAAATTGTTGCAGCTTTTACTGCAGGAGAAGGCTGAGTTGAAGGTTTCGGTTTTACAGTCGGCGCAGGTGTTGGGGTAAATGTTGGTAGAGGTGTTTGTATAACGGTTTGTTTAACGACGACTTCCTGCTGAACAGGGGAAGAATTCATAATCTTCGGGGTATTGGAATGGAATAAAAATCCGGTGAGCAGTTCAAATATCATCAGGCAGTTTGCCCACATTATCATTAAGTCCGAGTGTAAGCAAGCTGAACCATATTAGTCAACTAATTCCGGGATTTTGATTAGGTTTGATATTAAATTTTCTGATTGTGCCGCTTATTAGCTCAACTACAAGCGGGTATCTCGGATTCCAGAAGAACATTCTATTGGGTTTTAAATCCTTTTTTATTTTTACAATATTCATCTTTTGATCCAAAACTAAAACATCAATTGGCTCTTTCATAAAAAAGGTGTGGATTCCAAATCTGGTTCTAAAAAGCATATTACGCGGATTTTTTGGATTAAGTAATCCGAAGAGTTGATCATTAAATGAAATAGCCACTTTTATATCATCACAAATTATTTTACCGGTCTTTTTGTTTTTTAAAATCATAAAAATTGTCATTCAGAGCGCATATAATGCGCGTAGGAATCCTGATTTATATATAATCCAGATTGCTACGCCACTTCGTGGTCTCGCAATGACAGAGCCCTGAGATTGCCGCGTCAACTTCGTCTCCAGCACGCCCTTCCTCTGGAAGCCGCAATGATGACATTTAAGCTCAACAAAGGGTAATATTAACGAGTTGGTACAAGATGCAATGTGATTAGCAAGTAGTAGTGGGGATTTTCGAACATTTCAGGATGTGAAAATCTGAAGCAGAATTCACTCACTACACCAGGCAACTTGTCACTGG
>JAKFWZ010000050.1 GCA_021731695.1 Candidatus Daviesbacteria bacterium
TTGTTAATAATCCGTTAGATTTTAAAATTCCTCTGTGCTTATCTTTATCTAAAATCTGTAAAGCTCTGGCAATTCCGTGAATTGTTGCTTCAAGTTGAGAATTTGTTCCTCCCCCGTCAACTTTCACCGAACCGGAAACTTCACCTGAAGTTTTTGTTAAATCGAAAGGTCTTTGATAAAGTTTTTGAGCTACTAAACCTGTAAAATATTCTGCAATCGGTTTTCCGTTAACAGTTAATTGTCCCTGTCCTTTAAAAAGCCTGACACGGGCTACTGCTTCTCTTCTTCGGCCAACTGCCTGGAAGTAGCTGGTTGTGAATGGTTTTTTAGCCGGAATTTTTGCTTCAGCCATTAGTTGCATCCTCCTCAATTTTTGCTTCAAGCTGTTTTAATTGTTTTTGATATGGGTGAGTAGTTCCCGGAAAAACATATAATTTTTTAATCATAAGTTTTTTTAATTTGTTATTTGGAAGCATTCCGCGAACGGCATGTTTAATAATATCTTCCGGTCGGCCTTTTAGCACCTCATCAAATGATTTTGTTTTGAGTCCACCAGGATAACCTGAATGAGTGTAATATTTTTTATCCTTAGCTTTTTTACCGGTTACTTTTATTAACGAAGCGTTCGTAACAACAACAAAATCACCCATATCTAAATACGGAACGAAATTAACTTTTGATTTTCCTCTTAATTTATCAGAGATCTCTCCTGCAAGTCTTCCTAAAATTTTTCCTTTAGCGTCAACTTCAATCCAATCTCTTTTAATACTTTTTGCTGATACTGCGTTTGTACTCATAAAATTGTGACTAGTCGCTAGAATCTAGAGTCTAGGACTTTTTTGACTCCTTTTCTTTAACAGCTTTTTTCGCTGGCTTTTCTTCAACAACCTCTGCTTCAATTACTTTTGCTTCCTTGCTTCCAGAGGAAGGGCGTATTGTTACTTTCGCATCTTCAGTCGCTTTCGTTGCTTTCTCTTTCACTTCATCTAAAATCCAACTGACCTTAACCATCATCGCTCCGTCTCCCATCCTTGGTCCAAGCCTCACCATAGAAGTGTATCCGGAAGTTCTTGATTTCAGTCTTGGTAAAATTTCTTTTGTTAATTTTTCATTAACATTTTTGTGGGTTAAAAATTGTGAAACAAGTCTTTTTGCTGTTGGAGATTTTGCCTGGGTAATTATTTTATCAATTAAGCCCTTAACTGCTTTAGCTTTTGGGGCTGTTGTTTTGATTGTTTCTTCCAGAATAAGGGATCGCACTAACGATCTGAAGAGTGCAGTGCGCTGGTCTTTATCACGGCTAAGGTGTTTACCATATACTTTATGCCTCACTTAAAGCCAGCCCCCTCTCTGCTAATTTCTCTGAAATTAAATTCAATGATTTTGCGCCAAGGTTTTTAGCTTTCATAAGCTGTGAAGGTGAAACCGTTGTTAATTTTCCGATTGTATCAACTTCAATTGCTTTTAAAGCATTTGTGATTCTAACTGGTAAATCTAATTCTTCAACCGAAGCTTTTAAAACATCGTCTGTGATAAATGAAGATGCTGGCGCTGAAGATTCTACTACATCAACTTCTTCAGGATCATAAACCTGTCTGAATTGTTTTGCTAAAATTTGAGCTGATTTCTGAACTGCTTCCAAAGGAGAGATCGTTCCGTCTGTGACGATATCCATAATGAGTTTATCGAAATCTGTTTTTCTTCCAACACGAGTTTGATCAACCGTGTAGTTAACAGAAAGAACTGGCGAGAAGATTGCATCGATTGGAAGCACTCCGATTTCAGTCATTTTTCTATCATCTGAAGGGATATAGCCTACACCAGCCTCAACTGTCATTTCCATAGTTAATTTCGCTTTTGGATCGGACAGCGTAGCAATGTGAGCATCTTTGTTAGTAACTTCTCCGCCACCCATCGTGTCTATATCAGATCCTTTTACTTCACCAGCGCCTGTTTTCGAAATTTTAATATGAATTGGTTTATCAGAATAAAGCTTAACTCTAATGGCTTTTATGTTAAGAATTATTTGAATTACATCTTCTAAAACTCCAGGGATTGTTGAGAATTGGTGCTGAACTCCAGTGATTTTAACAGAAGTTATTGCAGCTCCTGTTAAAGAAGTTAACATTGTTCTTCTTAAACCATTTCCTAATGTATGACCGAAACCTGCTTCTAATGGTTCCAAAGATATCTTAGCTGCAAGTCCGTTATTATTTTCTTCAGTTACTTTAAACATAATTTTTTATTTAAGACAAAAAAGAAACAATTAATTATCTTGAGTAGTACTCAACGATTAATTGTTCATTGATGACACTTTCCATCTCATCTCTTGAAGGTATTCTTACAACCTTGCCTACAGCTGCTTTTCTTTCAAGCCAAGCTGGAATCTCTTTAGATTCCTCGAGATTTTTTTTAACTTGTGTATTATCCACAAAATCGGGAGAAATTGCAACAGTTGAATTTATGCGGGTTATTGCCGACGGAACACTCAATTTTTTACCGTCTACGACAATGTGTCCGTGAGATACTAACTGACGCGCTTCAATTCTGGATTTTACAAAACCAAGCCTATACACTACATTATCTACTCTTAGCTCCAAAAGCTCAAGTAGTGTTTGTCCTGTAGCACTTTTTCTTCTTGAAGCCTCTTTGACAATACCTGAGAATTGCTTTTCAGAAATTCCAAACATTCTTTTAGCTTTTTGTTTTTCTCTAAGCTGTAGACCAAATTCAGAAAGGCGGCGTTTCATTCTGTTGCCTTTTTGTCCTGGAGGTGTCGCACCTTTTCTTTCAAGGGATTTTATATCTTTAGCGTAAAGCGCAACGCCTTCTCTTCTTGATAATCTTCTTTTAGGTCCTGTGTATCTCATGGTTGGTTATGTGTAATGAGTACGCTGCGCTTGTAGTTATGAGAAAACTCATAACTCATCACGCATAACTCATAACTGTTACACCCTCCTCCTTTTTTCAGCTCGTGGGCCATTATGAGGCATAGGGGTCACATCTGCAATCATCATAATATTTAATCCTGAATTTTTTAAAGCTCTGATTGAGGCATCTCTTCCCGGTCCAGGTCCTTTAATATAAACCTCAACCTGACTCATCCCAAGGGATTTTCCTTTAGCAGCAACTTTTTCAACAGCAGAAATAGCAGCGAAAGGAGTTGCTCTTCTTGCACCTTTAAAACCAGCGTTTCCTGAAGAACTCCAAGTCAAAACATTACCGGATGAATCTGTTAACGAAACAATTGTGTTATTAAAAGTTGCTGTAACATAAAGTCGTCCTAAAGCTACGCTTTTTGGAGCGGATTCTTTTTTCTTATTTGATTTTAATTGTACTTTCTTTGCCATATATTTTTAAATTACTTTGCTGGTGCTGATGAAGCTGGAGCTTCTTTTCTGACTGTTCCAACTGTCTTTCTCTTTCCTTTTCTGGTTCTGGCGTTATGTCTGGTGTTTTGTCCCCTGGCAGGTAGCCCTTTTCTGTGTCTTAAACCTCTGTATGAACCAATATCTTCAAGTCTCTTTATATTAGTATTAATTTCTCTGGTTAAATCTCCTTCAACTGTAATACCTTCTAAAGCTTTCGATAATCTATTAACTTCATCTTCTGTTAAATCTTTAATTCTTGTGGCTGGGTCAACTTTTGCTTTTTCAAGCAAAACTTTAACATTATTTCGTCCAATGCCATAAACGGCTGTTAAGCCGATATCTGTTCTCTTTTCATTTGGTAGGTCTACGCCTGCTAATCTTGCCATATTTTTATTTTATCCTTGTCGTTGTTTAAAAGATCGTAGCACTATTGAAACTCCTAATTTCAATAGTTGCGAAGATCTCGAAACAGTGTCAACCTTGACGCTGTTTATGTTTTGGATCACGAGAACATATCACGAACAATATGCCTTCGCGTTTTACTATTTTGCATCCTGTACATCTTTTTTTAATGCTTGCTAATACTTTCATTTATTCCAGTGACTAGTCGCTAGAATCTAGAATCTAGTCAAAATCTTTCTGTCTCCAATCTAGACTCTCGACTCTAGACTCTCGACTCTTACACTACCTTACTCTAAAGGTAATTCTTCCTTTGTCCAAATCATATTTTGCGCTCATTTCAGCCTTAACATTATCTCCAACTAAAAGCCTAATATAATGTTTGCGCATTTTACCAGAAATATGGCACAAAATCACTCTGCCAACTAATTCCGGTATTTCTGAGCTCACCGTTATCTCCACCCGAAATAGCGTATTAGGCAGAACTTCTAAAACCTTACCCTGAACCTCAATAATATCCGGTGTATCCATAATGCATAAAACAAATTTTTACGCTCAAGTATTTTAACAAACTTAAGCTCTGAGCACAACCCATAGGATGGGGGTTTAATAACCCAATAAACCAATGTCAAATAAACCAATTCCCAATAAAAAAATAAATTGGGCATTTGTATATTGGGTTATTTGTTATATTGGTTTATTACTCAACCTATATTTTTCTCCAGTCTGTTAAAACTTCCACCTCTTCACTGCCAACGATAACTGTCATTTCGAACAATCCGCCCAAAGAACCATCTCTGGTTGAAATAGTCCAACCATCTTTTTCCAAAACAACATCGTTGTTGCCCTGAGTATAAATAGCCTCAATGGCAATCGTCATATCCTTTTTTAAAGGCAATCCTTTTCCGGCTTTACCAAATCCCGGAACTTCCGGATCTTCGTGCAGCTTTCTGCCAATACCATGCCCGACAAGCGAACGCACAACTCCGTATCCTGCACCTTCAACCACTTTTTGCATTGAAGCACCAATATCTCCAATTTTATTTCCGGATCTTGCTTGAGCAATTCCCTGCCATAAAGCCTCTTCTCCTGCTTTCAGAAACTTTACTCTTTCAGGATCTTTAGAATTCCCTACAACAACAGACCATGCCGCATCTGTATGCCAACCATCTAAAACTGCCCCAACATCACAGCTCAAAATATCCCCGTCTTTTAAAACAATTGGTCTCGGAATGCCGTGAACAACTTCACTATTTACTGTTAAACAAGTCGCCCAAGAGTAGCCGGAAACCGTCATAAAGGAGGCTTTCGCGCCTAATCTCAAAATCTCCTTCATAGCCACATCTTCAAGCTCAAGAAGGGAAATTCCAGGCTTTACAGCCTTTATAACCGCTTTTAAAGCTGCAGCTGTAATAATTCCGCTTTTACGCATGAACTCCAGCTCTGAAGGCTTTCTCGGGGATAAACTCATTTAATATTCTCCTGAATTTGCGAGAATATTTCATCAATATTTTTAGTGCCGTCTATTCGGACTAGCTGAGCTTTGTAGCAATTTAAAATTGTATCTAAATCTTCTTTCTGAACCCTAATCCTTGTTTCGATTGCCCCTTCTAAATCATCCGCTCTTCCTCTACCTTTCATTCTCTGTTTTAAAACCTCAACAGGAACCTCAAGATAAAAAACTTTATCAAATCCAGGATCAAACATTTCAACCTGTTCTGTAGTTCTTGGATACCCTTCCATAATGAAATTATCTCCAACTTTACCTGTTTCGGCTTTAATAAGCTCTGCTACAGTTACATCATCAACCAGTTCACCGGAAGCCATAATCGCTTTTATCTTTGTAGCAAGATCCCCTTCTTTTGAAGCTATTTCTCTTAAAATATTACCCATTCTAATTGGCTTTAAACCATAGGTTTCTGCGATTTTATCAATCTGAGTTGTTTTACCTGAACCTGGGAGACCGAGTACTAAGATTTTCATGAAAGGAATTTATCGTAACTTTTCTCAATCATCTTGCTTTCGAATTGCTTTGCAGTATCTAAAATAACCGAGACCACAATTAAGAGAGATGTTCCTCCGACAACCAAAGTTGAGATATTTGTGTAATAGGAAATTACTGATGGCAAAACCGCGATCGATCCTAAAAATAATCCTCCGGCTAAAGTAATTCTTACCAAAATGTAATTTAAGTAAGCAGCGGTTGCAGTCCCTGGCCGTATACCCGGAACAAATCCACCGTACTTTTTAATTTCATCTGCAATTTTTGCCGGATTAAAAACAACTGCTGTATAAAAATAAGTAAATCCGACAACTAAAAGAAAGTATGTAATATTATAAGCAAGACCATTTGGCTGAAAGTTAAGCTGCAGGAATCTGCCGATATTTTGGAGAATCGGAACAGGTGATTGAGCCATAAACTGACTTCCCAAAGACGGAAGCAAAACTAAGGAAACCGCAAAGATAATCGGGATAACTCCTGTTTGATTAACGCGCAGCGGCAAATAAGTTTGAACCTGACTCATTCTCCTGCCTGCTGAAAAACGCCTCGCGTAATGAATTTGAATTTGCCTTCTACCCTCATTTACAAAAACGATTGCTGCCGTGATTGCAACTCCAAGAACCACAAAAATCAAAATATTAATTAATTGTTGCTGATCGACAATCGATGCAGTTTGGAATAAAACAACCGGGGCCCGGGCTAAGATTCCAACTAAAATCAAAATTGAAATTCCATTTCCAATTCCGTATTCGGTTAAGAGTTCTCCAAGCCACATTGTAAAAATAGTTCCGGCGACCATAGCCACAATAATTGCCAAAATACTTAATGAAGTCGTCGCTTCAACCAGTCCCTGATTTCGAAGCAATGTATACATTCCAATTGACTGAACTACAGCTAAAGGAATTGTTAGATACCGGGTGTATTGATTAATTTTCTGCCTGCCTGCAGCCCCTTCTTTGCTCATTTCCTCAAGCTTTGGGAAAATCATAGTTAGAAGCTGCATAATGATCGAGGCGTTAATATAGGGATTTAAACCGAGAGCCAGAATTGAAAAATTAGTTAAGGTTCCTCCTGAGAAAATATCGAGTAATCCTAAAAGCTGGTTATCTGCAAAAAGCTGTTTAATACCTTCAACATTAATTCCCGCAATCGGAATGTAAGATGAGATACGGAAAATAATAATTATTATAGCTGTAATAATTAATTTTCTTCGGAGTTCGGGGATTTTTAACGCATTAATTATCGGCTGAAACAGATTAGACAATTGTGCCTCCTGCTTTTTCAATTTTTGCTTTGGCCTCCTTGCTAACAGCAACCTCAATAATCAACCCGCTAATTTTTAACTCACCCTTATCTAAAATTTTAACACCGCTTTTTACAACGGCTCTTCCGGAAATAATTTTTGCCTCAAGCAAAGTCGACATACTAACCCTAGAGTTTGCTTTAAAACCATTTAATTGATCAAGTGTCATCGCCAGTTGCTTTAGGTTTGCTTTTTTATTTCCCCAACCTCTAACATAAGGGAGTTTTTTATATAAAGGAAGGCTTCCTCCAACGAATGCTGCAGGGATTTTACCTCTGGCTTTTTGACCCTTAGTTCCTCTTCCACCAGCTTTACCTTTACCTGAACCAATTCCCCGTCCAACTCTTTTTTTATCGCGTTTTATTAATTTTTCAAGGTTACTTAGTTTCATCTTTTGCATTCTCCTTCGTTACATTAGGCTCCTCAGTTGCTTCAGTTGCCTTTGCCGCCTCTTTTTTATCAGCTTTTGCGGCTTCCTTTTCAGCTTTTGCGGCTTCCTTTTTCTCTATTATTTCTTTTTTCTCATCTTCCTGTTTTTTATCAGCTACTGCGTACTTTGAAGTAGTCAACTCTTTCAAGGCGTGCAGTGCAGCATATACATTGGATGCTTTATTATTTGTTCCCAAGATCTTAGAAACAACGTCGTGAACTCCGGCTGCTTCAACCACAACTCTAACCGGACCTCCTGCAATAACTCCCGTTCCTTTTGGTGCTGGTTTTAACATCAAACGAGCTGCACCTAGCTTAATATGAATCTCGTGTAAAATTGTCCGGCCATCTTTAAGTGGCACAACAATCATATGTTTTTTAGCGTAAGTCGTAGCCTTTCTGACTGCAGACTGAACATCAGCTGCTTTGCCTAAACCAACTCCGACTTTACCTTTTCGATCTCCAACAACAACCAAAACGGATAAAGATCTTTTATCTCCACCCTTGGTTTTCTTAGAAACACGATTAACCTGAACTACTTTTTCATAGAACTCTGAAGGCTCCAAAGGTCTTGGCTGATTACTTCTTTGAGGTCTGCCTCCACCATATCTTTGATTACCGCCGCCTCCGCCTCTGCCACCAAAGCCTCCCTGATTTTGTCCTGGTTTGCTTGGAGTATAACCCGCCTTGCTTGGTGTAAATGTTGGTTTGTTAGTTTCCATATTATTATTGACTTCTTGATGTGTGAGGTGAGATGTTTTTGATACTGAAGTGGGATTTATTGATATCTTGATTTCAAAGATTCAATATCTCACTTCGCACTTCTCACTTCAAAAATTCTAGAATTGGAGTCCCCCTTTCCTAAGTCCTTCAGCTAATGCTGCGACTCTACCGTGATAACTAAATCCACCCCGGTCAAAAACTATTTTTGTAATTTTTGCCTTAACAGCTTTTTGTGCTAAAACTTCTCCAACTTTTGTTGCTCTTTCTTTTTTTGTTCCTGTTTTAATATTTAAATCCGACTCTGAAACTAAAGTTGCACCTTTTGAATCATCAATAATTTGAGCATAGATATGCTGGCTTGATTTAAAAATCGCCACTCTTGGTTTATCAGAAACACCAGTTATAGTTTTTCTGATTCTTTTATGCTTGCTACGTCTTAATGCTTTGTACATAATTTTGTTTTTCGTTAGTTGGTTGCCTCTTTTGGAGGGGCGTATTGTTAGTTCATCGCTTTCTTGCGAATAACCATGAACCAATCACAAACTAACTATTTAGCTCCTGTTGCTGCCTTTCCGGCTTTTCCAGCCTTCTTTCTAACATACTCACCTGAATATCTAATTCCTTTACCCTGATAAACCTCTGGTGGTCTAACTTTTCTGATGTTTGCTGCTGTTTGTCCAACTAAAATTTTGTCATATCCTGAAACTTTTATTTTAGTGTTTTCTGCAACTGCAAAAGTAATTCCTTCAGGTGCTTTAATATTTACCTGATGAGAATATCCTACGTTTAAAGTTAACGATTCTCCACCACCCGCAGCCCTATATCCGACTCCAACCATTTCTAAATCTTTACTCCAACCTTCAGTTACGCCTACAACCATATTACTGATCAAGGTTCTGGTTAATCCCTGTAAAGCATGACCCTTTTCGTGACCTTTTTTAGGAGAAACTTTAATCACGCTGCCTTCCATTTCCATCTTAACAGCCGGATTAAGTTCCATTGTCAAAGTTCCTTTTGATCCTTTTGCTGTAATTATATTTCCCTCAGTTGTTACTTCAACTCCTGCAGGTATAGTAATTGGGTTATTTCCTATTCTACTCATATTTTCTCCCTTGTCTCGCTGCGCTCGCAAGCGGTCTCGAAAACTTTATCGTACAGCGATGCTTTGCATCGACATACAAAGAAATTTTCTCCGACTACCATACATGCGCCATTACTTCGCCGCCGAGACCCTCCTTTCTTGCCTGTTTGTCAGACATTACACCTTTTGGTGTTGAAATGATTGCTAAACCGAAACCATTTAAAACTCTCGGAAGCGCTTTGCTTGATTTGTAGATTCTTAAACCTGGCTTTGAAATTCTTTTAACATCAGTCAAAGCTGCTTTTTTGCCTAAGTATTTTAGAATTACTGTAATCTTACTAAAGCTTTTACCTTCAATTTTTTCTTCCTTAAAGGATTCAATAAATCCTTCGTTCTGGAGAAGTGTACAAATCGCCAAAACCAATTTTGAGTAAGGCAATACTACTTCTTCTCTATAAGCTAAATATCCGTTTTTTATTCTAATTAAACTATCTGCAACAATATCCATAATTTTATTTACTTTATTTATCAATAGCCTTTAAGAAAACGAAGCCTTATTGAAACACCGATTTCAATAAAAGCGCAGTTTTCGCAAGGGTTAATAAACCTCAGCTCCTCCTTTCAAAGAGCTTTATTTACCAACTAGCCTTCTTAACTCCTGGCAGGTAACCCTTATACACATATTCTCTAAAACAAATCCTGCAAAGACCAAATCTGCGAAGGTATCCATGAGGACGTCCGCATCTTGAACAGATGTTTCTCCTCTGAACATCAAACTTAAATTTTTTCTTAACTATGTTACTTGTCTTAGCCATAAGCGCTATATTCTACTCTTTTTTATGCTTTTGCAAAAGGCATACCCAAAAGTTCGAGTAATTTCTTCCCTTCCCCGCGATTTTTCGCGCTGGTATTAATTGTTATTTGCAAACCTCTAATGCGATCAATTGTTTTGTAATCAACCTCAGGGAATAAGATTTGTTCTCTAAGCCCCAGATTAAAATTACCCTGGCCGTCAAATGACTTATCAGAAACTCCTCTAAAATCGCGAACTTTAGGTAAAACAATGTTGATCAATTTATCAAGAAAAGCGTACATTTTTTCGCCTCTTAAAGTTGCCATGACTCCAATAGGTGCGCCTTCTGTCAATTTAAAAGCTGAAATTGATTTTTTAGCTTTGGTAATCATTGCTTTTTGTCCGCTGATTACGGTTATATTCGCTGCGGCTTTTTCAATCGCGCTACCGCTATCTTTTCCATCAGAAACAGCCATATTAATTACAACTTTTATTAAGCGTGGCAAAGCGTGAGGATTTTTAACGCCTAATTCCTCCTTTAATTTGCCTGCTACTTCTTCGTTATATTTTGTTTTTAATCTGTTCATAATTAGTAATTCGTTATTCGTTATTTCGTTATTCGCCAGCAAATTGTCTTTGCGATGAACGATTAACGATGAACTAATAACTACTTAATCTCCTTCCCGCATTTTCTGCAGACCCTGACTTTTGTTTTGTTTTCAACTTTAAATCCTACTCTTGTTGGTTTTTTACAGTTTGGGCAAACAAGTGCAACATTCGAAATGTTCATTGGTTTAACCAAATCAATAACTCCACCCTGCATATCGTTAGTTTTTTTAACGCTTCTTTTATAAATATTTACACCTGCTACAACAACTTTATCTTCTTTAGGCATAACCCTTTCAACAGATCCTTCTCTGCCTGAATCTTTACCTAATAACACTTTAACTTTGTCGCCTTTTATAATTTTTTGCATATGTTTACCAAACCTCCTTTGCTAATGAGATTATCTTTGAAAAACCTTTATCCCGAACCTCTCTTGAGATAGGTCCGAAAATACGGGTTGCTCTTAAGTTATTATCTTTATCAACAACAACTCCGGCGTTTTCATCAAACTTTACATAAGAACCATCGTCTCTTCTTAATTCTTTCCTCTGTCTGACTATTACGATTCTTACAACTTCTCCGTTTTTAACCTGACCGTTAGGATCAGCGCCTTTTACAACACCAATAACTATTTCGCCTGTTTTAGCTTTTCTCTTTCCTGATCCGCCTAAAGGCTGGATAACCATTAACGCTTTTGCGCCTGAATTATCTGCAACTTTTAAATAAGTTCTATGTTGTACGCTCATGTTTTTAAGAGTCTAGTCGCTAGAATCTAGAGACTAGGATTTATCCTCCTTTTTCTCAGTTTTTTTGACTGTTTTTTTCTTAGATTCTTTTTCGACCTTTGGTTCAGAAACTTCTGTCTTAACACTAGATTCCAGACTCTTTAGATCGTCAGATCGCAAGCTTTGCTTATCACTAGACTCTTTCTCTTCCGGCATAACTTCAGCAATTGCTTCTTCAGCTTCTTTCTTCATTGCTGCTTCTCCCAAAGCTACAACATCTTTTCCGATAATATTAACTACTTTAAAATGTTTTCTCTTTGAAATAGGTTTGGTCGGAACAATGTTTACAACATCACCAAGTTTTGCGCCAATTTCATCATGAACTAAATATTTTTTGCTCCAAACATAGCTTTTGCCATATAAAGGATGAGTCTTTTTACCCTCGACGAGTACTGCTATAGTTTTTTGCATTTTTACCGATACAACTCTTCCAATCATAATGGTTATTCGTTAGCTGGTTAGTTCGTTCATCGCTTTTGCGAATCACTGTGAATAAATAACTAACTAACTTTTTCTCCTTTCTCTTCTTTAACTTCTTTTGCAGACTTTTCAGTTTTTGCAAACTCAGTCGCCTTAGTTACCTCGCCTCCATTGGAGGGGCGTGTTGTCTCTTTGCCTCCGGATGAGGGGTGTGCCGTTTCCAGGCTTTGAATCATTTTCTTCTGAGATAAAACTGTCATTACTCTTGCTAAATCTTTTCTATTTTTAGATATAGATTTAAGGTTTTTTAATTTATTCATATTTTTATCGAGAACTCCATCGTTTATTTCAACTCTTAAAGCTTTTGCTTTCGCCACAAGAGCTGCAATATCCAATACTTTAATTTCGTTTTTAAAATCTTTTAATTTCATAATCTTATTTAATAAAACCAATAACCCAATAAAGCCAATTCCAAATTCCCAATAATTTTATTTAGGCATTGGTTTTATTTGTTATATTTGTTTATTGGCTTTATTCCATATCCTTTCTATGACTCTTTTGTTACAAATCTAGTTTTTAATGCTAACTTATGTGAAGCCAATCTTATAGCTTCGCGGGCAACTTCTTCTGTAACTGCACCCATTTCAAAAATAATTGATCCAGGTTTAACAACCGCTACATATCCAATAACGTCTCCTTTTCCTGAACCCATTCTCGCTTCAGCCGGATGTTTAGTAATCGGCTTGTACGGAAAAATCCGAATCCAAATTCTACCACCTCTTTGAGTAAACTTTGTCATGGCTCTACGGGCTGCTTCAATTTGTCTTGAAGTAATCCAGGCTGCTTCTTCGGCTTTTAGAGCATATGAACCAAAATCAATCTTATTGCCTCTTGTCGCAATTCCACCTCTCTTGCCTCTAAACGCTTTTCGGTATTTTACTCTTTTAGGTACTAATAGTGCCATAATTGTTTAGACTCAAATAATCCAATAACCCAATAAACCAATGTCAAATGCCCAATTAAAAAACTAAAAATATTATTGGGAATTGGTTTATTTGTATATTTGTTTATTGGTTTATTCTTATATCTTTGCCTCCCCTTTGTTTATCCAAACTTTAACTCCGACATATCCTGATTTTGTTAAAGCCGGATAAGCTGCAAAATCAATATTTGCGCGTAATGTGTGCAAAGGAATTGATCCTAATGCCTTCCACTCTCTTCTTGCTATTTCTGCTCCACCAATTCTTCCTGATAAAACAACTTTTGCCCCCTTTGCACCGGCTTGCATCACTCTTTCAATTGACTGATTCATTACTCTGGCTGCAGGCATTCTTCTTATAAGCTGTTCTGCAATATTTTGAGCAACCAAATAAGCTGACAAATCAGGAGCTCTTACGTCCATAGGTGCAATTTCCAATTTGTTTTCATCTTTAACCTTAAGTTCTTTCATTAAGAACTTTTTAAGATCAAAAAGTCCGCTGCCGCCTTTTCCGATCAAAACTCCGGGTCTTGTAACATGAA
>JAKFWZ010000056.1 GCA_021731695.1 Candidatus Daviesbacteria bacterium
CCAGTGACAAGTTGCCTGGTGTAGTGAGTGAATTCTGCTTCAGATTTTCACATCCTGAAATGTTCGAAAATCCCCACTACTACTTGCTAATCACATTGCATCTTGTACCAACTCGTTAATATTACCCTCAAAATTACTTTAGGCTGAGTTAGTGATTAGTGATTAGTGATTAGTGATTAGTGATTAGTGATTAGTGATTGTCGTGATGTTGAGATTATGAAATGAATGTTTTCTAGATATGTTATTGCGAGCGAATGAAAAGAGCGTCGGAATCTTGATGACGATCTCAGATTTTTAATCAAGATTACTACGTCGCTTCGAAGGTCGTTTTAGACAAAGTCGCAAGCTTTGCTTAGACCTTCACGCTCCTCGTAATGACAAATTTGTTAAGATTAAACCATGTCCCAAAAAGTTAAAAATTTAATCGCGGACGTAATCTTATTCCTACTCAGCTGTTTATTTGCTTACCTATTAATAACAACAGGTGATCTGGATAAATTTATTGCCACCGTTACCCCTATTCAATACCTCGCTGAATTTATAGCCGGAATATTATTTACTTCTTTTATAACAACGCCTTTTTCTTTTGCGATTCTTTATGCGCTTGCTCAGGAAATTCATCCTTTGCAGATTGCCCTAATAGGTGGATTAGGAGCAATGATTGGAGATATGCTAATTATTACACTCTTTAAAAATACTATCTTTGATGATTTTAAAACGCTTGAAAAAACCTTTAAGCTAAAAAGAGCGCTACATTTTTTTCATACCTCCCATTTTAATCACCTTGCTCCCCTCCTCGGATTGATTGTTATTGCTTCCCCGTTCCCCGATGAATTAGGTCTAATGCTTTTAGGTGCAGGTAAACTTAAAACCGCGCAACTTGCCATCTTAGTCTTTATAATTAATACAGCGGGTATATACGCGATTTGTCTGATCTCTCAAAATATATGAACAAAGAAAAAGGATTATCAGCTGATGAGGCGAAAAAGAAACTCGGGGAATTTGGTTTAAATCAACTGCCTTCAAAAAAAACATATACTGCTTTTAAATTTTTGACTGCTCAATTCAAAAATCTTTTAATCTGGCTTTTAATATTTGCCGCCCTGCTTTCCTATTTTGTCGGACATGAAGCCGATGCAATATTAATTCTGATTATCATGGGCCTTAACGTTGCTTTAGGTTTTTGGCAGGAGTTTAAGGCTTCTAAGGAACTGGAAGCCTTAAGGAAACTTGAAGTAGCATATGCGCGGGTTTTAAGAGATGGAAAACAAGTTCAGATACCAGCCTTTGAGATTGTGCCTGATGATTTAGTAATTTTAGAACAAGGAGACAGAATTCCTGCTGACGGAATATTAGTAGAGAGTTATGAAATGCAGGTTAATGAATCTGCACTAACCGGTGAATCTTTGCCGGTTGTAAAAACGATTGAAAAAGATGAAAACGAATTATTCTTTGGAACAAATGTTACCTCAGGTCGTGGTGTTTTGCATGTTTTAAAAACAGGTTCTTCGACAAAATTTGGTGCGATCGCTATCACACTTTCTGAAGTTGAAGAAGAAAAAACTCCGCTGGAAGTTTCCTTAAACGGTTTAGCCAGAAATCTTGGATTACTCGCAATACTTATTGCAGCTTTAATTTTTGTTTTAAGAATGTATCAGGGATATGAGCTGGTTGAAAATTTAACATCCAGCATTGCTTTAATGGTGGCGGCAGTTCCTGAAGGTTTGCCTGCAGTTGTCACAGTCCTTTTGGCTTTAGGTGTTCGCAAGATGTATGCCAAAAAAACTTTGGTAAGGAAGATGAGCGCTGTTGAATCTTTAGGAGCTACATCTGTGATTTGTACTGATAAAACCGGAACCTTAACTAAAAATGAAATGTCAGTCCGCAAAGTCAGTGTTGATGAAAAAAATCTTAATGAACTACTTATTAATGGAATAGTTTGCAATAGCGCTTCTCTGGCAATAAAAGAAGATGGAAGACCGGATGTTTTAGGAGATACAACCGAAGGTGCTTTACTTCTTTGGGCAAAAGAAAAGAAATTAGATTATGAGCAGGTTCGGGCAAGCGGGAAGATTTTGGAAGAAGAGCCGTTTAGTACTGAAACAAGAAGAATGTCAGTTCTTTGGGAAGGATCTAATGGAGTTCGTTTATATAGCAAAGGTGCTCCGGAATCAATTCTCCCCCTATGTAAGTTAAGTGAAAAAGAAAAATCAGAAATTGAAAAAGAATATAAAAAGATGGCATCTGAAGGACTTCGTGTTCTTGCGTTTGCTTCAAAAGAAGTTAAAGACAAAAAAGCCGGAATCGAAAAGCATGTATCAGAGCTTAAGTTCCTGGGTTTGACAGGTATTGCAGATGCTCCGAGAATGGAAGCTAAAGATGCAATCGAAAAAGCGCATAAAGCCGGAATTATGGTTGTGATGGTAACAGGTGATAATGAATTAACTGCCAAAGCCATTGCAAAAGAAGTCGGTTTATTTAAGGAAGGCAACGAAATATTAACCGGTGCTCAAGTTGACGAGTTATCAGATGAGCAGCTGAAAGCGCGAATTGAAAAAGTCAGTGTTTTTGCGCGGGTGATTCCTGAACATAAATTAAGAATTGTACGCGCTTATCAATCGATTGGAAAAATTGTGGCAGTTACCGGAGACGGAGTCAACGATTCGCTAGCCTTAAAGCAGGCTCATGTCGGAGTGGCAATGGGGCGCACAGGAACTGATGTTGCTAAGGAAGCCGCAGACATTATTATCTTAGATGATAATTTAGCAACTATTGTGACAGCGATCGAAGAAGGCAGAAGAATTTATAACAATATATTTAAAGTGGTTAAATTTTTGATGACCGGGAATTTATCCGAAGTTTTGGTTATAGTCGGGGCTGCGGTTGTCGGTCTCCCCGCGCCTTTAACTGCAACACAGATTTTATGGATTAATTTTGTTACAGATGGATTGCCCGCGTTAAGTTTAGCTGCTGATAATGCATCCGAAAAAACAATGGAACTGGCACCGCGAAATGTGACGAAATCAATTCTGGATTTAGGTACGATTAAAAGTATTTTCTTTTCAGGAGCTATAATTGCTTTGGTTTCGCTCGGTGCTTTTCTCTACGGCTTTTTACATATTAATCTGGAAACAGCACGAGCTTATGCTTTCACAGTGGTTGTTGTATCACAGATGGTTTTTATCTTTGTAATGAGAAGACATCATCATCTTTTTTCAAATAAATATTTACTACTTTCAGTTTCCCTGGTTTTGCTCGCACAAACTCTAATTTTAACAGTGCCGTATTTAAAAAATATCTTTGGGGTTTAGCTAAAGGGTGAGGGTGGTCCGCCAATTCCGAAATATAAAAGATCTTTTATAAAGCCAATTGCCTGATACGGCCATGAGATTAACACAGAGAAAAATCCCGGAGAAAAATATCCAAACCATTCCCATTTATAATAAAACGCATAAATAAAGGCAAAAATCAGCCCGACAGAAGCATAAAAAATAAAAAAATTGGTTAGGATTCTTTCTATAGGGAGTTCTTTAAACTTTCTCACAATTAAATATTAGTCCTTTGGGACTATGTTTTCAATTTCCTTCTTTGAAACAACTGTTGCCGCAGCTACTTTTTCACCAGATCTTACTCTCATTAGGATCACTCCCTGAGTTTGTCTTTGAAGAGTTGGAATCTCTTTAATATTTAATTTAATCAGCTGACCTTTATTACTCGTCAGAACCAGGGTTTCATGGTCCGGGCTAATAAGTTCTGCAGTAACAATCTTTCCTGTCTTGTCGGTAACCTGAGCGGCTTTAATACCTGATCCTCCCCTGCCCTGGACCTTCCAGGCACTAATTGGTGTTTTCTTTCCTAAACCATTTTCCATAACCACTAAGAGCATTGCCGCACCGTCATTAACTAAATTCATTGAAACTACTTCATCTGTTTTTTCTAACATCACTCCTCTGACCCCCGAAGTGTCTCTGTGAGTCGGCCTTACCTGCGATTCTTTAAACCTAATCGACTGGCCTTTATACGAAACGATAATTATGTCATCAGTTCCTGAAGTTGGCACCACCCAACCTAATTCATCGCCGGAATCAAGCTTGATAGAAATAAGACCGTTTTTGCGGATGTTGGCATATTCCTCAATTGGAGTCTTCTTAACATTTCCCTGTTTTGTGCACATGAAGAGGAATTTGAATTTATCCTTAGACCTGTGAGTTAAAATAGCTGTAATCTGCTCGCCTTGCTCAACATTAATTAAATTAACAATTGCCTGTCCTTTGGCAATTCTCGAAGTCTCCGGAATCTCCCAGACTTTAATCTGGAAAACTCTTCCCTTATTAGTAAAGAACAAAAGATTATCTAAGGTCTTAGTATAAAATAAATGACTGACAGCATCTTCCTCTTTTGTGGTAATACCAGAAACACCTTTCCCTCCTCTGGCCTGAGTTCTGAAAGTTGCCGGAGCCTGTCTTTTAACATAACCCCCCTGAGTGACTGTTACGATTGTTTGTTCATCTGCTACTAAATCTTCTTCTGAGAACTCCCCTACCTTTTGTTTGTAAACTCTGGTTCTTCTGTCATCTGCATATTTGTCCTTTATCTTTTTCAGCTCTTCTTTAACAACCTTTAAGATTTTTTCAGGATGAGCAAGCAGATCTTCGAGGTAGGCTATAAGTTCCCTTATAGCCTTTAACTCATCTTCGATCTTTTGTCTTTCAAGAGCTGCAAGTTTTCTAAGCTGCATATCCAAAATTGCCACTGCCTGAATTTCAGACAGTTTAAATCTTGTCATCAACTTCGTCTTTGCTTCGTCAGCATCTTTACTCTTGCGGATTGTCGCGATAACTTCATCGATATTATCAACCGCAATTTTAAGTCCTTCTAAAATATGTTCTCTTGCCCGCGCTTCTTTTAATTCAAATTCACTGCGTCTCGTGATAACAATTTGTCTGTGATGAATGAATTCGCCTAAGATTCTTTTAAGAGTCATCAAATGAGGCACACCATCAGAAAGTGCCACCATATTAACGTTGAAAACAGATTGCATGGAAGTAAATTTATAAAGATTATTCAAAACGGATTGAGGCTTCGAATCTTTTTTAAGCTCAACAACAACTCTCATTCCTCTTCTGTCGGATTCGTCTCTTAAGTCTGAAATTCCTTCGATTTTCTTGTCTTTAACTAAATCTGCAATTTTTGCAATCAATACTGCTTTGTTAACCTGATAAGGTAATTCAGTAATGATAATGTCGAATCTGCCGTTTCGTGCCTCTTCGATTTCAGCTTTTGCCCGCATTACTACACGGCCTTTACCAGTTGCATAAGCTGCTAAAAATTCAGATTGATCATAAATAGAAGCGCCAGTCGGGAAATCGGGTCCCTTAACAAATTGCATCAAATCTTCAACAGTAGCGTCTGATTGATAATATGATTCTTGTTTTAATTCTTCAACAGACTGACCGAGTTTAATAGAAGAGTCGGAGGTGTCGCTGCTTAAGGCTTGGGTCGAAGGGGTCGTAACAGTTTCTTCCTTCGTTTCTTCCGACACCTTCGAAACTTTCGACTCTGCTGAGTCCTTTGCAGGATGCTCAATCATATAGATCAAGGCATCGCAAACTTCGCCTAAATTATGAGGAGGGATTTGGGTGGCCATACCAACTGCAATACCTTGTGCACCGTTAAGTAGTAGATTCGGAATAACAGTTGGAAGCCAGACAGGTTCGGTCGTCGTGCCGGAATAATTCTCAATAAAATCAACGGTGTCTTTTTTTATGTCCCGTAAGAGCTCATCAGCAATGGCGCTAAGTCTTGCCTCGGTATAACGCATGGCAGCCGGAGAGTCTCCGTCAACCGAACCGAAGTTTCCCTGACCGTCGACCATGGGATAACGCATTGAAAAGTCCTGCGCCATACGGACCATAGCTTCGTAAACCGGAGCATCTCCGTGAGGATGGAAATTTTTCAAAACTTCTCCGACAACAGCTGCTGATTTTTGATATCTCGAAGTATGATGCAAGCCCTGCTCGCTCATTGCGTAGATGATTCTTCTTTGAACCGGTTTTAATCCATCGCGTACGTCCGGAAGGGCACGCGAAACAATAACGCTCATCGCGTAATCTAAATAGGATCTTTGCATCTCCTCAACTAGAGGTGCGTCTTCAATTCTGCCTATATTTTGTGGGGTATTGTTTTCGTCCATGCCTAAGTGAAGTCTTTAAAAAAGCCCCTTCGGGCTCTTTGATTATACCTACTTACTACTGATGAAGCAAGCCTGCTTACCACCTGCTTTGGCGTATGGCTCTGGCTTGATTAACCCAATTACGTCTTTCATTGCGCTTTTTCTCAATCTCTTCGGCACTTGCTTCGGGATCATTACTAAGGCGTCTGATATCCAACAAACTTTGTCGAGCCCTTCCAGTGCAAAATCTAATCATTCCTCTTTGGCCACCCATAGATGCATTTTGATATTGTTCGACGACAGGTTTTAGAACATCGCGAAGTAGAGGATTCTCACTTGCAGTATTTGCATATAATACAGCGTACCAATCCACCAAATCCTTAAAGATCGCAGAGGGTATTATTTTGCCGTAGCGCACAAGTTGCTGAAGCTGGGTATCATAGAACTCATCAAGATTTTCTTGAGGACGGTCTGGATAGGTATGAAATTCACTAGACATATTAATTAAAGTATTATACTATAAGTCTAGCAACATTTCAAGTTAATTGATGTGCAACATGTGCATAAATACGAGTAAAAAAACAACTTGAGTATTAATTTTTTAAGGTATAATGAACTCATGCAAAAATTAGCTGTTGCACTTCTTTTTGGCGGCAGATCTGTCGAACATGAAGTCTCCGTTATATCAGCACTTCAGGCTTATGAGAACATGGACCATGATAAGTATCATATCATTCCTATTTACATTTCAAAGTCTGGTGAATTTTTTACTAACCATAGGCTTTTGGATATCAAAAATTATAAGGATGTAAACTCATTAATTTTATCTTCGAAACAAATTGTCTTTGCTCGTAAAGGTTCGAGAGGCGGATTTTTGACTCAGGGAATATTTGGCAAATTTACGCCTATTGATATAGCTTTTCCCTTATTTCACGGCTCGTTTGGTGAAGATGGCTGCGTGCAGGGGCTTTTTGAAATATACGACATTCCTTATGTTGGTTTGGATGTTACGGCTTCTGCTGTTGCGATCGATAAAATAATGGCTAAAGCTCTGTTTAACGAATTGGGACTGGGTGTTGGTAAGTATACATGGATTTCGCGAAGTGAATGGATCGATTCTTCTGAAAAATGCATCAAGGCGATTAAGAAAGACTTAAGGTTCCCGATGTTTGTAAAGCCGGCAACAGGCGGATCATCAATAGGTGCAGGAAGAGCAATCGATGAAGATTCGCTGCAATTTGCAATAGAAGTTGCCTCTGCATATTCAGACAGAATTATTATTGAAGAAGCTTTCGGTAAAAATATAATTGAAGTTAATTGTTCTGGTTTGGGGTATGGCAAAATTAAAACTTCTGTTTGTGAACAACCTGTTAAATCAGAAGAACTTTTAACTTTTTCTGATAAGTATATGAAAGGCGGTAAAGGAACGAAAAAGGCCGGCTCGCCTCGCTCTGCGGGCGGAGCGGGAGGTATGGAAACGCTCGATCGTATTATTCCTGCACCTATTTCTGCTTCACTTGCTAAAAAAATTCAGGAAGCTACAAAATTAGTATTTGAAGCCTTAAATGGTTGTGGCGTTGTTAGGATAGATTTCTTTGTTGATCCTAAGACTGAAAAATTCTGGATTAACGAAGTGAATTCTCCTCCAGGTTCTTTATCTTTTTATCTTTGGGAAAAAACGGGACTTTCATATAAAGAGCTGCTGGATCAATTAATTGAGCAGGGTTTAGTTCGTGCAGCAGACCGCAAAAAGACCACCTATGTTTTTGAATCAGGCTTGCTTGAGATGATGGCTTCTGGTAGAGTACTGGGAAGTAAATCATAAAAAATGGTGAATTTATTTAAAAAGAATATATTATATTTGGCCTGGATTCAGTCTCTTGTTGCAACACTGGGTTCACTTGCTTTTTCCGAGATAATGCGTTTTCCGCCGTGTGTTTTATGCTGGTACCAGCGTATTTGTATGTATCCACTGGTTGCAATATTCGCGGTTGGTATTTTAAGGAAAGATAAGAATGTTATTTATTATGCCTGGCCTCTAGTTATTGCGGGTTGGTTGATTGCGTTTTATCATAATCTTCTTTATTATCATGTTCTGCCTGAATCAATGGTTCCATGCGTGGCGGGAATTTCTTGCACAATTAAATTCTTCGCCTGGTTTGGATTTATAACGATTCCACTCATGTCATTTACGGCATTCACTGTCCTAGGTATTCTTTTATATACGTACCAGAGATTAAACTTTAAAAAATGACTACTGAAATGAAAGCTTTAATCGGAATAGGTGTGGTTACAATCGCATTGGTGATTGGGGCGGTAGTTTTTTTGAGTCAGCCTGAGAAACCCATTACGGTTGACTCATCACTACTAGTTAAAGCAGATTCAAATATTTTAGCTACTGGTTCAGGTAAATTAACTATTGTTGAATTTGGGGATTATCAATGCCCCGCATGTGGTGTGGCCCACGGTCCTTTAAAACAGGCGATTGAATCTTATCCGAATCAGGTTGAATTCGTTTTTAGGCACTACCCCCTTGTTCAGCATAAAAATGCAGAGCTCGCTGCAAAAACTGCAGAGGCTGCAAAAATACAGGGAAAGATGAATGCGATGCATGATAAGCTTTATGACCAGCAAGCAGAATGGGATGAGGAAACAAATGCGATTGATTTTTTTAAGAAATATGCAGGAGAGTTAGGAATGGATATAACAAAATTTGAAGCGGATGTAAATTCAAGCGTAGTTGCAGATAAAGTCAGAAATGATTTGGGGGACGGAAACAGCTTAGGTGTTAATTCAACACCAACCTTATACTTTAATGCGAATATTTATAAGGGCGGATTTGGGGTTGATGCATTCAAAGCTGAAATTGAGAAGTATTTGAATCAGTAATTCTTACTTTGTCATTGCGAGCGACCTGCCTGCCGGCAGGCAGGAGCGTCGCAATCTTGATGCTTTCTTTCTTCTTTTGACCGCAAAAGAAGCAAAACTCTCTCGCTAGAGAAAGATCTCCTAAAAATCTTCGCTCGTTAATCGGGGAACCTTACCCCTTCGGCTTTTTTGCTAATCACAAAAAACCGAAATCCCCTGATAACTCACTTAGATTTTTTTAACGGAGCTGCTTTCGTAGCTCGCATTAAATTTACTGTTTTCCTGCGAGTTCGTTTTTGTTTCTGACTTCTTTTCCGGTAACTTTACCTTCATTATCTATATCGTAAATATAAGCTTCACCAATACCGAATTCTAAGTTTGCAATTTCATCCTCTGATAAATTCTCCAGAGATTTAATCAAACCTCTGAACGCATTGCCTGAAGATGCAATCAAAACATTTTTACCTTCTTTAAGTTTTGGCAAAATCTGAGTTTCATAATATTTCCAAAACCTTTCATTGACCTGCTTTAAAGACTCCCCTCCTTCTGGTTGATAATCCCAGCTTCTCCTGATTTTTTGAAACTCTTCCTCCCCCACTTCCTCTTTAACCTGCCATTTGTTCTTTTTTGTAAAAATGCCATAGCTTCTCTCTTTGACTTCGGGGGCTGTGATAATCTCAATATTGGTTTGTCCGATTTCTTTTAAGATTTCATCTAAAGTATGTTGTGCTCGCTTTAGGTCTGCCGAGATAGCGGTGTCAAAGTGAATATCTTTTATTTCGTGTCCGGCATTTTTGGCCTGAATAAAACCCTCAAGTGTTAAATCAGGATCATCCCAACCGGTCCAAATTCCTTTTTCGTTATATTCTGAAATTCCGTGTCTAACTAAAACTAGTTTTGCCATATCACTTAAATACTGCTTTGCCTTTGAATATTGCTTTATCGCCTAATTCTTCTTCAATTCTTAGTAATTCGTTATATTTAGCAATTCTGTCAGTTCTGGATAACGAGCCTGTTTTGATTTGTCCGGTTCCGAGTCCAACTGCCAGATGTGCAATTGTGGTGTCTTCTGTTTCGCCGGATCTGTGTGAAATTATGGATTTAAACTTGGCATCGTTGGCCATTTTTACTGTTTCGATGGTTTCCGATAATGTTCCAATTTGATTAAGTTTAATTAAAATTGCATTAGCTGCTTTTTCCTCAATACCCCTTTTCAAAAACTTAGGATTAGTTACAAAAAGATCATCACCAACGATTTGGGTGGTTTCACCGATTGCCCGGGTTAATTTTTTCCAGCCTTCCCAATCGTTCTGGTCAAGGCCGTCTTCGATTGAAACAACAGGATACATTCTGGCTAAACCCTGGAGCCATTCAACCATCTGTAAACTCGGCAATCTTTCTGATTCAGTATTCAGCCAATATTCTCTATCGATAAACAATTCGGATCCGGCTACGTCTAAAGCCAATAAAAAATCTTTGCGGGGGAAATATCCGGCTTCCCTAATTGCCAGCAAAATTAAATCCAGCGCCTCCCTGTTGCCTGATTTAACTTTTGGAGCATAACCGCCTTCATCACCAACTGTTGTAGCATAGCCTTTATATTTTAAGACCTTGCCTAACGTATGAAATACTTCAGCCCCCATTCTTAGAGCTTCGGAAAATGATTTTGCTGAAACCGGAATAATCATAAATTCCTGAATATCAGTAGAGCCAGCTGCGTGCTTTCCTCCGTTGATAATATTCATCATTGGAACAGGCATTTGCATTTCCGGATTGCCTGCCAGATCATTAAAATACTGGTAAAGTGGAATCTTCTTGCTGATTGCTGCGGCTTTTGCTACAGCTAAGGAAACCGCAAGAACTGCGTTTGCTCCGAGCTTTGATTTATTTTCTGTCCCGTCTGCATCGATCATTGCCTGGTCTATTTTCTTTTGATCTTCGGCATCGAAACCGCTTAACAATTTAGCAATTTGATCATTCACATTCTCAACAGCTTTTAAAACACCTTTGCCCTGATAAACTTTGGGATTATTATCACGAAGTTCTAATGCTTCATGAATTCCTGTTGAAGCGCCTGAGGGTGCAATTGCCCGCCCCAGCGAATCATCTTCTAAAATAACATCTGCTTCTACGGTTGGATTTCCTCTGGAGTCTAAGACTTGTCTGGCGTGGATATTTTTAATTTTCATCGATTTATATTTTAACCTGAATAACCAAAGTTTCAACCCCCTGACGTCATTGCGATACTCGAAATCAAGGAGAACTTCTGTGTTGTCATTCCGAGCGAATGAAAAGAGCGTCGGAATCTTGATTAATAGTAAGATAATTGAATCGAGATTACTACGTCGTCTCCTTTTAGGAAGATTCCTCGTAATGACAGCGAATGCGTAGTGACGAGTTAAGAGTATTGATCCGGAAGATCGTTTTCAATTAAAACAACTTTGCTTTGTTTTTCTAAATTTTCTGCGATAGTCATACCTTTTTTAAATGAAGAAACAAAATGAGTTTTTTCTTTTGGAAATTCTGATTCTTCGAGTCCGGCTTTTAAATAATTTTTAAAACTCTCCCCCACGATTATTATCTCGTTAGCAACACTAGCGGCTAAAAGCATAAATTTTTTATTTTCCATTTCGGAATTATTTCCTTGTTCAATAAGCCCTGGAGTTATAAGAATTTTGTATCCATCTTGTTCATTTAATAATTTAAGCGATGAAACAATAACTTTCGGATTTGTATTATATGAATTGTCGATTATTGTCAGATTTCCTGATTTTCTACTTCCGAAGGAAGGGCGTGTTATTTCTAATCTGTGTTCAGTTGGTAAAATTAATTTTGCTCTTTGAGCAATTGTTTGAATAGAAAGTCCAAGTTTATGGGCAATGACTGCAGCAGCTAAAAAGTTATATGCATTGTGTTCACCATCCAGAGGCAAATTAATTTCAACAGATTCTTTTTCTAAAGTTAATTTGAAAGTTAAACCTTCTGCTGCCGATTTAATATTCTCTATTCTATATTTGTCAGTTTCTCCGGAGAAAAATACTTTGTGTGATTTTACTTTTTCCTGATACTGCATAGTATATTCATCTGAAGAATTTAAGAATAAATATTTATCTTCACTATTTAAATATTCACTAACCTCAAATTGACTTTCAATTAAATTTTGTAAACTGCCGAATCTTTCTAAATGCTGAGGAGCGATTGCTGTAATAATTGCCATGTCCGGCGGCGCGATTTTACAAAGTGATTTTATATCACCCTTTTTATATGCATCCATTTCTGCAAGGAAAATTTGAGTCGTAGGTTTTACCATTGAAATAATTGTTTGGGCGATCGAGATTTCTGTATTAAAACTTTTCGGGGTTTTAACAACATAAAAGTCTTTCCATAAAAGTGTATATAAAATATTTTTAGTTGAGGTTTTTGCATATGATCCAGTGATAACAATTGTTTTAAGATTCGGTAGTTTTGAAATTTTTTCTTTTGCTTTTTGTTTTAAAGAATTCTTTTTAAAAATTTCGATTGGTGAAAGTAAAATTGAAGCGAATACTATAAAAAATGGAGAAATACTTTCAAAAACAATGTATATAAAAATTAAAGCAAGTAAACTGCCCCTGAAAAAAAGCAATGCAAAAAAACTCGCAAAAAATAACATCAAGAATGAAGTTATAAAAGCAAGTAGTTGAACTTTTGGTGTAAAGTCTAAATTATTTTTCTTTTGTAAATTTCGTTTTAGGGGATTTTTGAAATACCAATTTAAAAACGCACCTTTGTTATATTCCAAAAGTTGGAATATATATATGTAGTCTAGTAACGGAAATAATTTACTAAGCATATTTTCCTTTCTGTCAAATTGTCATCCCGAACTTGATTCGGGATCCAGAAATATTAGTTTAGGGTTATACGGTTAGGAAGCTGGTATCGTAAGGGGTAAGGGTTTTACGTAATTACGCTTGACCCTATCCCATACGAGCTTCGTTACCCATTAACGCTTAACTATGCAGATCTGGATTCCAGCTTTCGCTGGAATGACAAATGATTAACTTAAAAAATCCTTTACAAAATATATGAACATCTTAGGATTTTCAGTATGAGGAAAATGACCAGTGTTTTGTAAGATTTCCAATTTGCTATTAGGAATTAATTTGTAAAGCATCCTTCCATATTTTGGTTTCACTTGATCATCATTTTCGCCCCAAACAATAAAGGTTTTGTTTTTAATTTTACTTAATGA
>JAKFWZ010000068.1 GCA_021731695.1 Candidatus Daviesbacteria bacterium
CCAGCATCCAAACAATCTTTTTTGTCCTAGAAATTTATTTATTAGATTGGGTTTATAATCAAAAGAAAGGAAGAATATATTTTTGGATTATTTTAGCAATAGTATTTATATCTTCTTTTTTTAGTCTAATAACTCTTAAAAATAATAAAGACTACCACCAAACTGGATATATAGAAAAAAAAGAAGCGGTCGAGTTTATTAAAAATAATTCAAATGCATTAAATTTACCTTGCCACTCAGTAACTTATATAACTGAAGCGAAGGACGATACTGGTTTTAGATATCTTTTTTGGTTAAAGGGTATAGAACTGCAAGAGCCAAAAGCGGGTATTCCAAACTACACTATAGTTATTCCTGACAAACTTTCTACTGTAAATAGCAAGTTTGGAGAAATTGGTGTAATAGTCCCTTCAAGTCAGTATAATTCAAAAGAAGGGGATATTAATTGCTCTAATGAGGACTTTAATCTGACCAGTCCCCTGTTAAATTATACAAACTAATATGAAATTATCTGTAGTAATACCTGCTTATAACGAAAAGGAAAATTTAAAAAAAGGAGTATTGGAAGAAGTTGATAAATACTTATCAAAACAAAAATCTTCCTACGAAGTAATTATTGTTGATGATGGTTCGAGTGATGGATCAATTGAAATAGTAGAGAGCTTTATAAAATTACATAAACAATTCAGAATCATAAAAAATAATCACGGTGGTAAAGCAATTGCTGTAATGACAGGTCTCTTAGAATCAAAAGGGGAAATTGGGTTATTTACAGATATGGATCAGGCTACGCCGATTTCCGAATATGAAAAACTGGCGCCATATTTTAACGAGGGGTTTGATATAGCAATTGGTTCACGTCAGGGCAGAGCGGGTGCTCCGGCAATTCGTAAACTCATGGCATTTGGATTTTCAATACTTCGGACAATTGTTTTAGGTTTGCCTTTTCGTGATACGCAATGCGGATTTAAAGCATTTAACCGGAAATCGATTGAAACTGTTTTTCCAATTTTAAAAGAAAGATGGAAAAAACATTTGAAAGAAAAGGGGGCTGCGGTTAATGCGGCATTTGATGTTGAAGTTTTATTTTTAGCTAGAAAGCAGGGGTTTAAAATTAAAGAAGTGAAAATTTCGTGGCATCATGTCGGAACTGAAAGAGTTCAGGTTTTAAAAGATTCAATTGATGCAGTTATTGATGTTTTTAAAATTCGTTTAAATGATATGTTGAACACATATTAATATGGAACAAAATAATTGGGTCAAATTTTTTTTAAAATACCGACTTGATGTCATCAATCTTTTTCTTTTAAGCCTTCTTTCGCCCTTATATTTTTATAAACTGGGACAAACATCTTTAGTTTCATGGGATGAAGCATGGTATGGAGTAATTGCAAGAAACATTATAAACTCAGGAAATTTTCTTGCTTTGAGCTATAACGATGGAATTTATTCTGATCATCCGCCCGCTGGTTTTTGGATAATGGCTGTCTTTCAATTTTTGTTCGGTTCGAATGAATTTGGAGTCAGAGTTGGATCGGCAATTTTTGGAATGATTGGACTTTACTTTGTTTATTTAATTGGCCGTGATTTATTTTCGAGGACTGCAGGTTTTGCTTCAGCGCTCGCTCTTTCCTCGACGTATTGGTATCTATACCGTGCGAGAAGTGGAAATTTAGATATATTTTTGGCTGTATTTTTAGTTTTAGCTTTTTATTTTGCGTTCAAATCTTTGAAAAATTCAAAATTTTTATATCCGTTTGCGGTGAGTTTAGCGCTTGCGCTTTTAACAAAATCCTTAGTTCCCTTTACGATAATCCCGGCATTAGCTGTCATTTTCTTTAAAACAAAAATAAAACTTAAAGAATGGACAAAGCCTTTAATATTGTTTTTAATTGTGATGCTGCCTTGGTTTGCGATTACCTATTTCACTGATCGCGGCGCATTTAACAAATATGTGAAAACCGGATCTGTCGGGGTTGGATCCGCAACAAACTATTACGAGAATTTTATGCAAATTAAAGAATATTTGCACTTTGGTGTAGGCAAATGGTTTTGGCCGGGTGTTTTAGGAATTTTTGGCGGGCTGATTTCTTTTAATCGCGGTTTGGTTGCGATCTCTGTTTTATGTCTTTCATTTTTTGCTCCGTTTATTCTTTCCGACAGGGGGCAACTTTGGCATTTAATTCCGCTTTATCCTTTTATGACTTTAGGATTTTTTGGATTTTGCTGGGTTGCCTGTAATTTTTTAATTGATAAATTATTTGTTCAGGCAAAAAAAGAACTGCGGATTTTACTGATGATCGGGTTACTCGCATTCTGCGCTTACTTTGCATATATGCAGATCAAAAGAAGCTGGTATGAATTTATTGATATCCCAGCGTTTGTTTCTGATGAGGCAATACTATCCCGCGAAGCTGCGAAATATCCACAGCAATTTTATATTGACGGATCAGAATTTACACCAGCAGCATATTTTTACTCAGGCAAGCATGTTGAAAAAATTTGGGATGAACGATTACCTCAACTTTTTGAAGAGGGTAAACCGTTTGTAATGATTACCTACCAATGGAGACTGAATAAATATAATATTCCTGCGAATGAATATGAGGTCATAAAAACTGATAGGGATAAGATATTGATAATCAGGAAGTAGTTTGTGGTTATGAAGCACGATAGGCAGGCGTTTCAGTGCTGATTAATTGTTGCTATAATAATTAAGTGAAGCTACTTTTGTCTTACAAGTTTACAATCCTCATTTTTGTTCTTATTTCCGTTTTATATTTCGTTATTCGCCTTCCTAATTTAACATATCAGCCTATTTTCGCAGATGAGGCGATTTATATCCGCTGGGCGCAGATTATGAAATCTGAGCCTACTTTAAGGTTCCTGCCTGTATCTGATGGTAAAACACCTTTATTTATGTGGGTGATGATGCCTGTATTTAAAGTGATTTCAGATCCTCTGGAAGCCGGAAGAACTCTGGCAATAGTCTCAGGCTTCGGAACTTTGCTTGGAGTCTTTTTACTGGGTCTGGTTTTCTTTAACAGACGAATCGCTCTGTTTTCTGCTTTTTTAGTCGCCATAACACCTTTCGTAATCTTCTTTGATCGGATGGCACTTGTTGATACGCTGCTTTCCGCTTTTGTAATCTGGTCAATACTCCTGAGTTTGTTAATGGTTCGCTACCCAAGAATCGACTTGGCAATGGTTTTAGGATATTTCTTAGGTGGAGGGCTTTTAACAAAAACTCCGGGAATGTTTAATGTAGTCACAGTTCCACTCGCTGCACTCACAATGAATTTTAAGGCCGCTGGGAGAGTGCAAAGAGTTTTAAAAATGGCAGGGCTTCTTGTAATTTCTATCGCAATAGGTCTTGGAATTTATAATATTTTAAGACTTGGTCCGGGGTTTTCGACCTTAAGCGGGAGAAATTCTGATTATGTCAGAAACCCGATGGATTTACTCAATAATCCTCTTGATCCGTTTTTGCCTCATTTGGGAGATGTAATGGAATGGTGGCAATTATTCTTCGGATATCCACTGATTCTTGCAATTTTTGCGGGTGCGATTTTTACAATCGTCAAACGAAACAAATATATGCTGACGATATTGCTAATCGCTTTGGTTCCGACGATTATCCAGATGTGTTTGCTTAGAACCTTTACAGCCCGATATTTTCTTTTTACTGTTCCGCCGTTTTTAATTGCCGCGGCTTTTGGAATAGATGCGCTTTTAGAAAAATTTAAGAAATGGCAGGCGCTTTTAGGAGCAGGAATTATTATTTTGCTTTTGATCTGGCCGGTAATGTTTATGCAAAAACTTCTATTTGATATTGAAAATGCTCCACTGCCAAAGAACGAAAGACGGGGATACTTAGAAGATTGGACAGCTGGGTATGGTTTGAGGGAAATTGCCAGTTATTTAAATAACGAGTCGACAAAAGGTTTGATTGTCGTTGGTACAGAAGGAAGTTTCGGAACTTTACCTGACGGTTTGCAAATTTATTTTGATAAAAATTCGCAGGTCGCATTTAAACCCGGAAATTCAAGCTTGTCTGATGAGTTAAGAGCAGAGTCAACTAAATCTGCAACGTTTTATGTTGCTAACAAATCACGTTTTCCAGCATATACAGAAAGCGTAGAAAGTATTGCAGTTTATGAAAAAGCTGATCCAAAAGATAAACAATACAAAAGAGATGCGATGCTTTTACTTAAAGTTTATCCAATTCCAGCGGAAGAAACTCCATAATTTATGCAAAAAATATTAAGATTTTTTATCGCAAATCCGCTGATTGTTTTGCTCCTTTTAGTAATCCCTTCATTTATAACTTTAATTCGTCCGGGATTTTTCCCGATGCACGATGATCTGCAGGCTTTTCGTCTTCATCAAATGAATGAATGTTTTTCTGATTTTCAATTTCCCTGTAGATGGGTTCCTGATATGGGCTATAAATATGGTTATCCTCAATATAATTTTTATCCGCCTGCACCCTATTATCTTGGTGAAGCGTTTCATCTCGCAGGTTTTCAGTTTATCGATAGCGTAAAAATTTTATTTGCACTGGGATTTATCGTCTCAGCTCTTGCAATGTATCTTTTTTTGCAATCGTTTTTAACAAAATGGACAGCTGTTGCCGGCGCATTGCTGTATACATATATTCCCTATAAAGCGGTTAATGTTTATGTCAGAGGAGCGATGAATGAATTTTGGGCGATGGCGCTCTACCCATTGCTCTTTTGGTCCTCTTACAAAATTATAAAGAGTGGGGGGAGAAGGAATGTTGCATATTTTGCAATTTCTCTGGCGCTGCTTTTGCTAACCCACAATTTAATGGCCTTGATCTTTCTTCCCGTTTTAACAGCTTGGGTTTTACTGCAAATTATTTTAGAAAAGAAGTTTAAATCTCTAATTCCTTTGATTGCATCCGGAATTTTAGGAATTGGACTGGCAGCATTTTTTACAGGACCGGTATTTTTTGAAAAACAATATGCTCATCTTGAAACTTTAGTCGGGGGTTATTTTGATTACCGCCAGCATTTTGTCAGTCTCCCCCAAATGTTTATTGACAACAGTTGGGGATATGGATCTTCTGCTCTGGGTAACAATGACGGGCTTTCACTCTCTGCGGGACATATTCAGGTTTTAGGTTGGTTGATTGCTTTAGTACTGGGAATAATTGGATTTAAAAAACATAGAAAACTATCAATTATCGTTTTTATATTTTCATCAATCGAACTTTTAACTCTTTTTATGATTCATCAAAAATCTTCTTTTCTTTGGACAATTACTGAGAGCCTTTTGATATTTTTACAATTCCCATGGAGATTTTATTCTGTCAGTTCTTTTTTGCTGGCATTTTTATCAGCCATAGGAATATTTTTTATTACGAAACTTGATGCAAATATTTTCAAACTAAATGCAGGTATTGTTTACGGCGCAGTTTTAGCAATAGCCTGTTTTATTTTATATCTGCCCTTTTTCCAGCCATCTGAGTGGCTTAATATTTCTGATGAAGAAAAATTTTCAGGTATTTCATGGGAAAAACAGTTAACAATCAGTATTTTTGATTATCTGCCTATTTATGCAAAATTCCCTCCAACTTCTCCGGCGCCCGATAATCCTGAAACTTTAGAAGGCCTTGCAGATTTTAAAACTTATATTCGCCAAAGCGATTCAAAAAGATGGAAAGTTTATGTTTCTGAACCGGCTATTTTAAGAGCGCCGATGTTTGATTTTCCGGGTATGAAAGTTTTTATTGATGGATCTTTAGTCGAACATCGAAATGATGATTGCAGAAACGAAGAATTTTGTCTGGGTCTCGTTACTTTTAAAATTCCGCATGGTGATCATGAAATTTTTATTAAACTAACAAACACGCCGCTTCGCGCAATTAGTAATTTAGTAACAATATTAAGTATTGGGATTGTTTTGATTTTGCTGGCCCCAAGTTTTAAATATTTCAAAAAATGGATAGACTAAGCAGAGCTTGCCAATTGCTGGCGCAAAAGGTAAACATTTTTAAAAATCCGGCTATTTTAATCTGGATTTTTCTTTTAGTAATTTTATTTCCGATTTTAAGACCGGGATTTTTTTCCGTTCACGACGAAACTCATATTGTTGATGTTTATGAAATGATCCGTTCCTTGCAATTGGGAGGATTTCCACCACGCTTTGCGCCGGATTTTAATTTTAATATCGGTCATCCTTATTTTAATTTTTATTATCATTTGCCATTTTATATAACTGCTAAATTAAATTTCCTCGGATTTTCGCTAACCGATTCGTTCAAATATATGATGGGGATTGCGGTAATTGTTGCAGCTTGGGGATTTTATTTTTTCCTTAGAAACCATGTCAGTAAATTAGCTGCAGTAGTCGGAACTTCAATTTTTCTTTTATCCCCGTACTTTGCAGTTGATCTTTATGTCAGAGGGGCATTTGGTGAATTATTTATCTTTGCGCTAATGCCATGGTGTGCATTTTTTATTAAAAAATATCTAGACAATAAAAGATTTTTATTTTTGGGAATGGCTGGATTTTTAATTGGCCTGTTAAGTATTTCCCACAATGTTTTACTGCCATTTGCCTATTTAATTTTATTTGGATATGGGCTTACAAATTTGATTGCAAACAAAAAAAAACCAAAAGAATTTATTAAACTATTCCTACCATTCGTACTGGGGATTTGTTTAGCAGCTTATTATCTACTGCCGGCGTTTTTTGAAATTAAGTATATTTCAAGTTACGAACAGTTTAATATTGTCGACCACTTTCCCTTTATCAAACAGCTTTTGATTCCTCACTGGGGGTATAGTGTATCGATTTGGGGACCTTTAGATGATATTAGTTTCGATATTGGATCTGTGAATTTATTGATGGTGGTATTGGCGATAATTTTATTCAAGTTTATAAAAAAAGAACAAAGATCATTTTTAATCTACTTCTTTATAGTTTTTGGCATAACATTAATATTGACTAATAACCGGACGTTACCTTTTTGGGAATCGATAAACTTTTTAAGACTTGTTCAATTTCCGTGGCGAATGCTTTTATTTATAACAATTGCGACATCATTTATTTCAGCAATTGCCTTTGAAACGGCTCTCAATAAACTGAGCAAAAGGAGCGGTTTAATTTTTTCGATTGCTTTGGTTGTACTGTTAACTGCGTTAAACATCTGGCACTATCATCCCTCGGAATCCAAAGAAGTTACTGATGAAGAATATTTAGAAAGATATTTTGCAAATAGAACTGTTGAAGGAAATGGGGTGCGAAATGAATTAAGTCATGAATATTTAAATTTCACTGAAGATTTTGTTCCACCGACAATTTGGCAAAGCGACAGGCCTGACAGAATTTTAGAACCTGTTTCAGTAACACCTTCAGGAATTGTGCAATATAATGAAAAAGGATTAGGATATGAAATTAATTATCAGGCTACTGAGTCAGGCGAAATAATTGTCTCAAAAGCATTTTTCCCAAGCTGGAAAGCAAAAAACTCAGAAGGGGCGGATTTGGAGATTTTGCCTTATTCTGAATACGGAATCATTGCAATTCCGGTTAAAGCAGGGTCCGGAACAATTCACTTAAAATATGGAAATACTCAAATTGAAAATACCGCAAATATTATTTCCGCTATTTCTGCACTCGTTATTTTAGTATTATTAGTGTATCCCAAGGGACTTAAAAAATGATCAGTATAGTTATTCCGCTATTTAACGAACAAGATCGTATTAAGGGCAACCTTGATGCAATTTTGGCGTTTGCAAAAAAATATAGAGAACCAATTGAAGTTGTGGCTGTTGATGATGGTAGCGATGACCAAACGCCAAAAATTCTCGAGGATTACAAATCGAAATTTGGCATCAAAGTTGTTACACAAAATCCAAATCAGGGAAAAGGTGCAGCGGTAAAAGCCGGGGTAGCAAATGCGGCAGGTGAGAAAATTTTATTTACAGATATAGACTTGTCAGTTCCTATCGAAACTTTGGACAGCTTTAATGAGGGAATGACAGAAGTTATTGATATCGTAATTGGTTCCCGCGAAAATCCGGATTCAAAAATTGAATCTGCACAATCCTGGATGCGGGAAACTGCAGGTTATTCGTTTACCGTTTTAACAAATGCAATTTTACAAGTTGGGGTTACTGATTTTACCTGCGGATTTAAAATGTTTAGAAGAGAAGCTGCCAGAAAAATATTTTCCCACCAGCAAATTCAAAGATGGGCTTTTGATGCAGAAACGATGTATTTAGCGAAGAAATACGAATTTAAAGTAAAAGAAATGCCTGTTGTGTGGCGTCACAATGAAGGCTCAAAAGTTAAATTCCCCCAGGCTTTAATTGACTCTCTTTGGGGGCTTTTTCAAATTAGAATAAACGATTTTTTGGGTAAGTATGAAACTTAATATTTCTGCCAAAATTTATCTGATATTAATATTAGTACTGTCCGGATTAATTGTCTGGCCGGTTTTTTTGCAGGGTTATTTTTTCCACCATGACGATTTGCAGGTAATGCGGGTTTTTGAAATGCGAAAATGTTTCAACGATCTGCAACTCCCCTGCAGATGGGTTCCTGACATGGGGTACGGGAATGGCTACCCGCTTTTTAATTACTACAGTGCCCTTCCTTATTATATCGGGGGAGTTTCTACCTATTTTTTTAGTTTTGTAGACTCTGCGAAAATATTGTTTTTTATTCCTTTAGTTCTGGGGGGAATATCAATGTTTCTTTTGGCTCAAAAACTTTACGGAAAAGAAGCAGGATTTTTAGCCGGAATTCTGTATGCTTTTGCCCCATATCGGGCACTTGATTCTTTTGTCAGGGGAGCAATTGCTGAAAGTTTTGCTCTGGCGATTATTCCTCTAGTTTTTTACTTTGTTTTAAAAACCGCTGAGAAACCAACAAAATGGAATATTGTTTTTGGATCTTTGTCTCTCGCGGCATTTTTAACTTCCCATAACATCATGACGATGTTTTTCATGCCTTTCTTATTGATTTGGATTTTAATGACTTTGTATTTTCAAAAATGGAAAAATTTAAAACCTTTAATTTTGAGTTTTCTTTTGGGAATCGGACTTTCTGCATTTTTCCTTCTTCCTGTTTTTCTTGAAAAAAATTTAGTTCAGACCGAAACACTTCTTCAGGGCGGAAGTAATTTCAGAACGCATTTTGTAACAGTTAGTCAGATTTTTATTGACAGGACTTGGGGATATGGAGGTTCGCAGTTCGGTCCTGTTGACACAATCTCTTTTCAGATAGGCTGGCCTTTATGGTGGTTTGTATTAATTGCAATTCCTCTGGTTTTCATTACCTTCAAAAAAAATATAGAAAAAAATTTGATTGGGGTACTTTTTTTAACTATGTTTTTAATCTCAATTTTTATGATGCATAACAAATCAGCATTTATTTGGGAAATGATTGATTCTCTGCAATATGCCCAATTCCCTTGGAGATTTTTATCTCTTTCAATTTTCGCCTGTTCGTTGCTTGGTGCATATTATGTAAGCTTTTTAAAAACAAAATGGCAAATGGTTGCTGTTACTTTAATTTCCGCACTAACAATATTTTTGAATTGGAATTTTTTTACCCCCCGTGAATTTTATCCCTGGATAAATGATCAGCAAAAATTAGCAGATCCTTTATGGGAAATTCAGCAAAAAGCAGGAGTGATGGATTACCTACCGAGAACTGCTTTTGAGCCGCTCGGTAGAGCAGTAAATTATGCAGAGGTTTTAGATGGAAATGCGCAGACCTCTAGCTATGATGTTTTGAGTAATAGTTTTTCATTTAATGTTGATGCCATTGATAAGTCAACTATACAGGTTCCTGTTTTTGATTTTCCAAATTGGGAAGTTTTTGCAAATGGTGTTTTGATTCCCCATAACAATAATAAAGATTTAGGCAGAATTGTTTTAGAATTGGAACCCGGTCAGTACATGATTACAGGTAAATTTGCTGATACTCCGGTAAGAGTAATTGGAAATACGTTATCCTTAATTTCATTAATCCTGCTAGTATTAATGCTGGTAAATGAGTCTTTCGCGAATAAATTCGCGCGAGCCTCCTCCTAGCGGAGTAAACGATTCTCAAGCAAAATTATATGATGGATGTTAAATCAATCAATAAAAAATTAATAACAGGTTTTTTAACCTTATCATTTCGTAAAGCAATACTTCTCGCGATAAGTTTTGCAACAATTAACTTAGTTTTAGCAAGAATTTTACCGGTTGAGATTATTGGTATTTTTAATATTGCCAATTCAATTTTAGCGTTCTTCAGTTATTTTTCAGACATTGGACTTGCGGCGGCTTTAATCCAGAAAAAGGAAATTTCAATTCATGATTTAAAAACTACATTTACTATTCAGGAAGCTTTAGCAATTGCAATTTCTGTCCTAATTCTTTTCTCGGCTCCGTGGATTGGCCATTTTTACAACCTTGATGAGGCTGGTGTTTTACTTATTAGAGCTTTGGCAGTCGGCTTTTTCCTAACCTCACTTAAGGTCATCCCATCGGTACTTTTAGAACGGGAATTAAATTTCGGAAAACTAGTTTGGGTTGAGGTAATAGAAAATTTAATTTTCAATGGCATGTTAATACTTCTCGCTTTTAATAATTTTGGTATCACTGCTTTTACAATTGCAGTTTTATTGAGGTCCTTAGCAGGTGCGACATTAATAAATATTTTATCTCCATGGAAAATGTCGCTTGGGGTTGAGAAACAGTCACTAAAGAGCTTATTGTCTTTTGGTCTTCCGTTTCAGGCATATTCACTTCTTGCTCTACTTAAAGATCGCCTAGTTCCTCTGGTTGTAGCCCGTATAGTTGGAGCCTCCGGCGTTGGATTAATAACCTGGGCCCAAAGCATTACATTTTTAAGTTTGGAAGTAATGAATATTGTGTCCCGAATTTTATTCCCGGCGTTTTCGCGTTTGCAACATGATGAAAAAAATCTTAAATTAACTCTGGAAAAGTCCTTATTTTTTACATCTTTAATGTTTTATCCACTCCTATTCGGACTGATGGCAGTAGCTCCATATTTAATTCAATACATAGTTTCTGAAAAATGGGCAGGTGCGCTGCCTTTAATTTATTTATTCGGAATTGGAGCATTTTGGGCAAATCTTTCATCGCCATTTACAAATTTTCTTAACGCCATTGGAAAAGTCAAAACGACGTTAAAACTTATGGTGATGTGGACGGCTCTTGAGTGGATTTTAACTCCAATTTTGACCCTTAAATTTGGCTATGTTGGAGTGGGTATGGCTTCGGCTCTAATATCTTTCACCTCGATTATTCCAATCATAATTATCAAAAAATTAATGCCGGTTGAGATTATTAAAAATATTTGGGTAGGGATTTTTAGTGCTTCTATAATGTTCATTTTTGCCTATATTTGGGGTATATTTTTTGTCAGAGACTGGATCAGCCTGATTGTATTGGTTTTATTATCCGCTTGTATTTACTCAGGTTTGATATATATGCTCGCATTCGATAAGATTAAATCAGAGCTCTCTCCATGATTAGATTTTATTTCCTGAAAACTTTTACAACCTTTTTACTTTTTTTTCTGTTTGTATTTCCGGTTTCAGCTCAGGAACAAAAGTCTGTTGTTCTAGTAAACCCGATTAGGGGTGGAGATTTTTGGACTGCGAATTATTCTTTAACTCAGACTCCGCAAAAACAATATGAATTAATAAAAGCTAATAATTTTCCGGCAACATGGCTCGTTAGATATGATGCTTTAATTAATCCTGAAGTACAAAATTTTCTAAAAGGCTTGGATTCATCTCAGGACGTTGGGATATTTTTTGAAATTACACCAACTCTAACGAAAGATTCAGGAGTTACTTATAACCAAAGTTCGAATTGGCATTTAGCAAGGTCTGTTTTATTGACTGGATACACTCCGGAAGACCGAGTCAAAATGATTGACCAATCATTTAAAAAATTTGAAGAAGTTTTAGTGAAAAAACCTGTTTCTGTTGGTGCATGGTGGATTGATGCATATTCTTTGGACTACATGAAAGGTAAATATGATATTTATGCCAATCTGGACGTTGCGGATCAATACATGACAGACGGCTATCAGGTTTGGGGGCAATATTGGTCTACGCCGTTTTATCCTTCAAAATTAAACGCTCTTATGCCGGCAAAATCCGAAGATCAAAAATTAGGTGTAGTGACAATGCAGTGGGCAACAAGAGATCCTTACAATGGCTATGGAAATGGAGTTTTTGAAAGTACTTATTCTGTTCAGGCGAATGATTATATTCTGCATGATTTAGGGATTGATTATTTTAAAAAACTTTTAAAAATTTATCCGCAAACAACCGTGGGGTTAGAGAATGATTTTGATTTTGCAAAATTTGGTGCAGAATATGCGTTGCAAATAAATGCCACAAAGGATTTTAGAAATGTGGGTGATATTGGTGTTTATAGCATGTCGAGTTTTGCTCAAGAATATATTTCGCAAAATTCCGGCGTTTCACCAGAAGTAATTATTTTTGCCGATGATCCTTTAGGAGGAAGCGGAAAAGTTTTATGGTATCAAACGCCTGAATATCGGGTTGGTTGGTTTTATAATCAGGACGGGTCGGTTATCAGGGATTTCAGAATCTACAGCGATAGCGGCGGGGAATCATGTTATTCAAAAGCTTGTGATGAATTAAAACTGGCATTTAATGCTTCACAAAGTTTAGATGATGTTAATTTTTTGACAAAATGGATTTTAGATGAAGGGACAATAAGTAATGCTGCTGTTAAAAAAGTTGGAGATGCACTCGAATTAACCTACAAAAATCAGGCGGGTGATGATAGGAAAATCCGCTTTTTAAAACACGATATCGAGGTTAACGGAAAGATTGATACGATCCCGGGCGCAATTTTAAAAGCTGTAACTTCTGAAAGTAATCAAAAACCAGCGGTCGGTAATTTTGATTCTCAGTTTGAGTTTAATGGCTTGGGTCCGCTATTGATTAACTTCATTAAATTCCTATTTTTAACAATTATTTTCTTTATCCTCCCGGGATTTATTTTGACCAAAAGAATATATTTGGCAATTCCTTTGGGTTGGGTAATTTTTACATTGACCGAATATTTATCGGGTTATATAAATAAATTTATAAAACTTCCATTTAATTCTGATTTTATACTATGGTTAATCCCAATTATTTCTTTGATTGTTTTACTGAAACAGTGTCTACCAAAAATTGGAATTCCTGAAATA
>JAKFWZ010000093.1 GCA_021731695.1 Candidatus Daviesbacteria bacterium
AATACCTTCTCTCCAATTTTCATCTGTCCCAAGACTCTTTTAAAAGCAGAATCAGTCATTCTCATCGCCACAACTAAGTCTTTATCTTCTGGGGTATTAGCAAGAGTTAAAAACCGACTGTTACCTTTAACATCGCTTTCAGGAGGATTGAGAAGTGTCATTCTGACATGTTGGCCAGCTCTAAAGATAAATCCTTTAGGCTTTTCAAAAACAAACTCCCAAGTTCCTTCAGCTATTTGTTTTTTACCCTTGAGAGAAATTTCAAAAGATGCCTTCTTCATTGAAGAGGTGTTACTAATTCCAAGATGACTAAGTATCATGCCAAAGTGACCCATATTATTTTTTCTTAAAAACCTGCATTATTTCTGCGATAGATTCTTCTGCTTTCCCTTCTTTAATTGCATCAGCAACACAACCTTTAAGATGATTTTCTAATAGAAGATTTCCAGTTTCTTTTAAACCTGATTCAACTGCGTGCATTTGGTGTATGACATCAATGCAGTAAACGTCATCATCCATCATTTTGATAACTTTATCTAAATGTCCCCTGGCTATCTTTAAGCGGTGAATTATTCTTTCGTGAGTGTCTTTCGGTCTATAAGCCATATATCCCCCCTATAGGGATATATATTACTACTGTCTGTAATAGATGTCAAGACAAAATTAGAGTTAATTTAGCTTTGAATTAATAAAGGCTTATAACGAAGCTATTGCAATTCTAAAACCGTTCTGATATAAAACCGTTAATAATTCGCTATAAACATATCTTACTGCCTCATTGAGTTGTTATAGTCTAAGGAGGTGCTAAGAAATGAAAAAAGCAATCGTTATAAATTCACTTTTACTTACAGCGTTAATTGTTCCTTCTGTTGCTTTTGCACAAACTGCGGACGTTGCTAAAATTGAAAGTTTCATTAAAAACATTATCCAAATATTAGTTACTCTCTCAGGTTTAGTTGCAGCTGGATTTTTTGTTATGGGAGGATTAGGTTACATCACTTCTACAGGTAATCCGGAAAGCTTAGACAGATCTAAAAAAACTTTAGTTTACTCAGGTATAGGACTCGCAATTGTATTTGGTGCATTTGTTTTGACAAATATTGTGTCTGACCTTGCAAAGACTGCCTTTGGAGGCTAATGCGATTTTTAAATGTTTTAATTTGGAGTATCTTTTCTATATTCTTCTTTGTTGAGCCATCTTACGCAGCAATTAATAACCCAGAAGTCGCAAATTTCACCAATACTACTTTAAATACCATAATTGCTTTTGCTTCTCTTGCCACAACTCTTTTCTTAGTTAAAGGCGGATATTTGTATATGACTTCTTCCGGCAAACCAGATTCATTAGAAGAAGCTAAAAAAATAATTAAAAATGCGATTCTAGGACTAGCTCTTGTTTTAGGTGCCGCTGTTTACTCAAATCTATTAAATAATGCCTTTACTACTCCTGCTAATACTTATACAACCCAACAAATAACTCTTTCCGCTATTGAACCGGTAAAACCAGAAGGAGGTTTAACTCAGGTCATTTTAGATGCTGTAAATGGTTTTTTTCAAAATATCATCCAGTCTGCAACTAAACCATTAGTTGATGGAATACTAGGCTTTTTAGCCTCTACGCCTTCAGTAACAACTAATTCAGTAATCTTTAACTTCTGGCTAATTATGCTGGGAATTGTTGATTCACTATTTGCCATAGCTGTAGCACTTTTTGGATTTCAGTTAATGAGTGCAAGAAGTTTAGGGTTTGAAGAGGTTGAGCTTAATCAAATTCTTCCCAGAATCGGATTGGCATTTTTAGGAGCTAATATGTCGATCTTTTTAGCAGATTGGGTAATAGGGCTTTCTAATACATTAGTTACAGCTGTACTTAACGCCACAGGTGGATTAAGCCAAGCTTGGCTGTTAAACGTAGTTGATTTATCTAAGATACTAGCAGGAAATGAAGAACAAGCATTTCTAATTACTTTAGTGTTTATGGTTTTGTTTATTATCCTCTGTGTAATTTTATTGCTGTTTTATATTAGTAGATTGATTGTAATTGCTTTAGGTGTGGCTATCTCTCCATTTATTTTTCTACTTTGGGCAATTCCAAAAACTGCTGACTTTGCTGAGATTTCAATTAAGGCATTCTTCGTAACTGTTTTTACAGTATTTGTTCATATCGTCATAATTCAACTTGCTTCAGCTTTTCTTACTTTTCCGGGGCAAGTAGGAACCACTTCGCTTTTATCAATTTTAATTGCAATTGGCTTACTGTTCACACTTTTGAAAACTCCCTCTTTTATGATGCAATTAATTTTTTATAACACAGGGAAGACAATGGTTAGAAAAGTAGGAAGTCAAATAATGAATGTCTTAACAACCAACAACTCAAACACCAATAATACTAGTCGCTCATCCTCAGCGACTACTAGCAGAGGAGAACAAATAATTAAATCAAGGAGATTTATTAAAGCATGAGGACAACTATAATTCCGGCTCAAATAACCACAGTCGAGGATAAGATTGCTGGTAACTTAAATTTTACTCAACTAATATTGTTGGTCATTCCATTAATTATTAATTGTTTGGTTTATACTCTTTTGCCGGAAAGAATGCACTTAAATCAGTATAAGCTAGTCTTGATGCTCACTAGTTTCTTTATCTTTGCTGTTTTAGCGATCAGAGTTCGAGGAAAAGTTTTAATTCATTGGCTAATATTAATTGTTCAATATAATTTGCGTCCTAAATATTATATTTTTAACAAAAACGATCTTTCTGGAAGAAAGATAGAAATTACTTTAGGTAAAAAAGAAGCCGATGCCAAAACAACCAAAGTCACTATAACAAGAGAATCTTCTGCTTTTTCAGATTTAGCAAACTTAGAAAAGTTATTAACCAAAAAAACTGAATCAATCAAATTTAAACCAAACAAAGGAGGAATTTATGTGGCTGTTGAATAAATCTAAGCAAAAAACAGGCTCTAGAAGACAGATCCAAATTAAAGAAGTCAAAGATGGCGTGATACTTCTTCCCAATAACCAATATAGGGCAGTTTTAGAAACTTCTTCAATTAATTTTGAATTAAAAAGTGAAGCTGAGCAGGATGTAATTATTGATTCATTCCAGAATTTCTTAAATTCACTTTCTTTTCCAGCCCAAATTTTAGTCAGAGTCAGAGAAATTGATATTGATCAATATATTGAGCAGATCTTAGTCAAAAAAGACAAAGAGAAAGAAGAGGCTTACAAAACTCAAATTCAAAACTATGCTGAATTTATCCGAAATTTAGTTTCAGGTAACAAAATCTTGGCCAGACACTTTTATTTTGTGATTGCATTTGTTCCAGATGATAAAAAACAGGACTTTGATTTGACTAGAGAACAAATTAGAAACCGGGAAGATATTGTGGTTAAAGGACTAGAAAAGATAGGTATGAAAGTAAAAAGTTTAGATAGCCTTCAGGTACTTCAATTATTTTACAACTTTTACAACCCCAACCAATCCAAATCACAACCTCTAAAGGAGATCAAATATTATGCTTAGCCTCGGCCGTATTCCAGATAAATTGAATTTGAAGAAGCTTATTCAAAGAAATACCTCTAAAAGAAAAGCAATCAAACAACAAATCCAGTTTTATCATGGCGAACAAGATCAAATAGACTTAATTTCCTATTCTGGACTTGAAGAAAATACTAATTACTTAAGAATGGGTGATAAATTTATCAGAACGTTATTTATTTCCGGGTTTCCCCAGAATGCCTCAACAGGATGGCTAAATATGTTGGTTAATTTTAACCATAATATTGATATCTCATATCATATTGAACTTGTCAGTTCTAATTACGCCTTACCTAAATTAAACCGAAAGATTACTGAACTTGAATCAACCAAAAGGGCGATGCAAAAGGATGGAAGGGTTATTGGTTCTGAATTGACTGATCCTTTGGAATCTGCGATAGAATTGAAGGACAAGATTCAAAGAGGACAAGAAAAGTTATTTCAGGTTTCAATTTATACTACTTTAATTGCCGATTCTCTCGTGGAACTAAATAAGTTAACCACTTCTTTAGAATCGGTACTTTCAACTAAACTTTTTTACACTAAATCAGCCATATTTGAACAACTAGCAGGATTACAATCGGTACTACCAAGGGCAGAAAACTTACTTAACCAAAAAAGAAACCTCGATAGTTCCTCAGCTGCTCTAACTTTTCCTTTTGTCTCATCAGAACTGGTTCAGGAATCAGGAATACTTTATGGAATTAATAAATCCAATAATTCTTTAGTTATATTGGACAGATTTTCATTAAACAACGGAAACAGCATTATTTTTGCTCAGTCTGGTAGCGGTAAAAGTTACACTGCTAAAGTTGAAATATTAAGGCAACTAATGCAGGGTACAAAAGTTATTGTGATTGACCCTGAAAGAGAATATAAACAACTTTCACAATCAGTTAATGGAAGCTATATCAAAATCTCTGCCAAATCTAAAGAAAAAATTAACCCTTTTGATTTTTCGACTAAAGCCGAAGATGACGGCAATAATTTAGCAGAGCATATTCAGGATTTAACAGAAGTTATTTCATTGATGGTCGATGGATTAACTCAAGAAGAAAAAGCTGTTTTAGACAAAGCGATTATTGAAACTTATAACGACTTTGGGCACGTTTTAAATAAAAAGTCAAAATCCAGAAAGAAAATTAATTCAGAATTTCCTCAACTGAAAGATTTGTACAAAACATTAAAGAAGTTAAAACAAAGAAAACTTTACACCAGATTAGAAAAATTTGTTAAAGGTTCTTTATCCTCAGTTTTTGATTCTCAAACAAATATTAATTTGGATAATCGCTTAGTAGTTTTTGATATTAAAGACTTACCCGAATCTATCCGGCAAATTATGATGTTAGTCATTGCTCAATTTGTCAGCAATCAGGTTAAACAACACCCACAAAAAAGAATTTTAGTAATTGATGAAGGTTGGATGCTTCTGCAACATGAAGAAAGTGCAAGATTTATCTCAGGCTTAGTCAGAAGAGCTAGAAAATATTATTTAGGTGTCACCATGATTTCTCAGCAAGCAAATGACTTCTTAAATAATGAATACGGTAGAGCAATTGCTTCTCAATCCTCACTCAGAGTTTTAATGAGGCAAGACACCACTACAATTAAAAAAGTCACTCAAGAGTTCCAACTATCAGAGTATGAACACAAATATTTACTAACTTGTGAAAGAGGAGAGGCTTTAATCATCTCAGACCAAAATCATGTAGCTCTGAAAGTGGTCGCTTCAGAAAAAGAACATCCTTTGATTACTACTAACCCACAGGAGATCTATGCAAAATAATGCCGAATCCAAAGTTATTACTACTGCTTTATTCTTTCAGACACGAGCTTAAATTACTCCTCTCTGCATTCCTCATAGTTCTTTCCGTTCCCATTATTGCAGTCGTAGTTCTAACCCATACAGGTTTAGAAGTAGTTTCAGATGCTTTAGTCCAAATTAATCCACTAACCAAAGCTATTCAGCTCTATTATCCTAACGGACAATTATTTAAAGAAATTAATTTACAAGTAAACTGGCCAGTCAAAGGAGTCGTCACTCAAGGTTTTGGCGAACCGGAACCGCCATTTTATTTATTTCATACCGGAATTGATATTGCTAATCCATATGGAAAAATTGGTGATCCTGTCACTCCGGCTATGAAAGGTAAAGTAACCTATGCTGGAGAAATCTTCTGGGGATTTGGAAGACATATAATAATTGACCATGGAGATAATATCTCAACAATATATGGCCATTTAGATCAAATTTATGTCAAAGCTGGTGATGAAGTAGAACCCGGAAAAGTAATCGGAACAGAAGGAAGCACTGGCTGGTCAACAGGTCCCCATCTTCATTTCCAAGTTAATGTGTTTGGAATCCCAGTTAACCCCCGGGTATTTCTTGGTTCTTAGGCTCAAATTGTGTATAATCTCAGCAATATGGCTAATAAAATGACTAAAAAATCCGGCAAAAGTAAAATGACAGCCGCACTACTTGCAATTTTCCTTGGAAGTTTTGGGCTGCACAAATTTTATCTAGGCCAAGTTACTTGGGGATTACTCTATTTATTCCTCTTCTGGAGTTCAATTTCGATGATTCTAGGCTTTATAGAAGGAATCTACTATCTAACCATGTCAGACAAAGACTTTATAGCTAAATATCCATAATTTACTGTTTAATCTAAGCAAATCGTCTATATTGTCTATTTACCCCAGTCATTCGCACCCTGTATTGGTAGAGCACTTTACTTACGAAATAATCTTGTAAAACTTGTTGTGCGGGAATTCGCATATATATACAGTGCGATAGTACAGTTCTTGGCAATAAGAGCGTCCCAGCAAACCAATCTGCCTCAGCTTCCTGTTTTTCGTCAAAACTTCTTAGCATGTAACCAGTTTGAGACATAAACATTTGGGCGGCGTTATGCTTTTTAATAATATGCGCTAGTTCATGCATAAGATTACTCGATTGTCGTGCTAGGGAGTGTTTGGGGTTAGTGATAATTATATGTTTATCGTTTACGACAACCGTGACAGCTGACCATTCATCTCCTTGTTGTGAGACTAAATGCTCATAAGTTGTTTTTGCTAAATCGGGGACATCTTCCAATTTCCAGACTTCTACGCCTAATTTTTCTGCCAAAACATAGGGAGAGAGCGGGCTCGACGGTAATAAGCCTAAACGCTTTCGAATTGTCACTGAAATATTCTCACACCAAGTCTTAAACCCCCGCTCAAAAAGAACGGCTTGTTTCTCTTTAGTGACTAGGAGTGTGCTGGATTCGGACTTATCATCATGTACTACCATTTAATGCAGCTTTCTGGACAGCTAATATTAGCTCAGCTAGATGTTTTGCAGTATCTGGGCTCATGGCTTTTTCAGCACGAAAATGTGCATTAGGAACGGAGGCTGTACTGTTAACATTAAATCCTAAGATGGCGTTGGGGTCTACATTTAACCATATACAAATTTTAGTAAAAGTGGCCAAATCCGGTTGCTTGCCCGATTCAATCCTCGAGAGTGTAGCATGTCCAATTCCAATTTCGCGAGCCACCTCACGGATGCCTCTTTTACCTCTCTTTTGTTTTAGCTTTAGGCTCAGTTCTTCCATATATTTATTATAGCACTTTTCTTTTATTGGATCACTATTGACATACAAACCTCATCTGTGAGACACTAAGCAAACCAAACAAAAACCTCAAAAATGATGCCTGATATATACACAATTTTACAATTACTCCTATCACTCGTCGGTGGTATGGTGGGAGCCTTTGCTTGGGGCAGATTTTTTCATAAAAAAGAAAAGCGCCTCTTCAAGAACATACGTCGTCCGATGCTTGTTATAGGTACTGAAGACAAGCCAATGACTCATGAATCTCAACTACTTAGACGGGTTGGATTTTTTAATATCACTAATCCGGCTCCTGAAAGCCGGGCTGCTGATTTAATGAATGGTAATCGCCTAGTAGTGATTGGGTATACGCCTAACTCCACAATTTTTCAAGAGCTTTTTAAAGCTGCGAAGCAACGCGAGATACCTGTAATCGTTTATGCTGGTCCAACACGCATTCTTCCAGAGGATATGGAGCTTCTTCAAAGTTATTCCCACCATTCGATGTGCAACACCCCACTGAGACTAATTTCGGATGTTTTCGCCCTGATGAGTACTTACCCGGAGGAGCATAATGACTGATCAGGATTTGAATGTAATTATTAACAAATATGTAAAGGAGCATCTATCTCCTAAACCAGAGCAGAGAGAATACATTACGGAAAAATATCGAGAGCTGTGTGAGTTTTTAAGTTACAACTGTTTTCAATCAGGCTCTTACCCTCGATATACCGCAGTAGATCCGGTACACGACCTCGATGTAATACATCCGGTTAAAGATCTGACTTTGGAGGATGACCCCGCTTTAGTTATTGATAGTTTATACGGCCTGCTCGTTGAAGCTTATGCTAATTCAAAAATAACTAAAGTGAAGAGAATTTCACGACAAACCCATTCGATCACCATAGAATTTGCCGATGCAGACGGAGAGTTTAGCATTGATCTGGTTCCGGCAGTTGAGTTGCCAAATGAATTAAATGAATTTGACCTGCCACTCTATTGTGTCCCAGAGATTTTAGAGTTGAATAGGCATAATCGTCAGATACGATATGCCGAAGCCGATAAGCCAGTATCTTGGATAAAATCCGATCCCCGGGGATATATCAAAGCATCTCATGAATTAAATGAATCGAACTCAGGTTTTCGGCACGCAGCAAAGCTAATTAAAAGTTGGCGACACGCCTGTAAAATGATCTATGGAGATAAGTTTAAACTTAAATCATTTCATCTGGAGCAGATAGTTTACACCTTCTTTATCAGTAAACCTGACGCTACAACAGCTGAGGCTGTAATTGATTGCTTTGCAAAATTGCCGGGATATTTGCAAGAACCACAATTTGCCGACCGGGCTGATCCCGGAAAGCATATAGATGACTACATAGCTGAGTTATTAATTGAGGAAAAAAACTTAATTATACGCTTGCAATCTGAGGCTTTTAGCATTATTCGGTCTTTACCAGGCTTAAACACAGAAGAAGAGGTGAGGAGTTGTCTGGATAGATTGCTGACTATTCGTAAATCGACCTTTCCAAATTATGCGGCTTTTTCCAGCGCGGTAGTCGCACCGAGCCGGCCATGGGGGAGTTAACCCTGGTATATGTGGACAGGCGATGATTTAGCGTATCTTCAAAAAAATTATCCGTCACTGAAGTTAAAAACACCCACCATAGTTGAAGGCCAATTACTTTTTCAGGCGGTTCGAATAAATAACCAACTTGTTCTCAATCCAAATAATGGACTGCTAAAGCAGGCGCTTGTGGCGAATGATCTGTATCTTTGCGACAGCTACGCTGTCCGTCTTGAATGGAAGAAAAACGCAACTTACCCTTTGGTTTATGAAATTGGTGGGAAAATTGCAAATACTGCTAAGCGATTAAGCAAAACTTCTTTGGATATGCATAAGTTCTCAAATGGTGCATTATGTTTGGCGCCGCCTGTTGAGCTTATAAGAGCTCTGAGTAAAGATCTCAAAATAAGAGTATTAATTGAAGAGTTCGTTATACCTTATTTATTTGCACAGTCCCACTATGCAAAAGGACAGGTTTGGATTTGGGGAGAACGGAGTCACGGGTCTCTTGGCGTTTTTGAAAGTTATTTTGAATTCAGAGGTTCGGGTAATGACTTTGAACTGATAAAAGAATACATTACCAGTCTTGAGATAGCTGGTGATCAGGCTAGCTACGTTCAGGCTCTGGTTAGGAAAAGAAAAGTAAAAGGACATTGGTTATGTTTTTGTGGATCCCAGAAAAAGTTTAGAAAATGCCATAACTTAGCTTTTAGAGGGATGTGGAGCCTGAAGGAAGATTTAAAAAGGAGTAAATTAAAAGTGTATAATCTAATGAGTGGATACTATAAAAATTGGCAAGAATATCAAAAAAGCACGTAAGGAGAGAAAACTAACACAAGCTGAGGTAGCTCAAAAATCTGGAATTCACCCAAATTATTATTCCCGGATTGAAAGGGGAGAATTGCAGCCTGCCTTAGATACGTTGGAGAAGATTTTTAAAGTTTTGAGAGTAAAATCTTCCGAAATACTTCCTTTTTAGTTTGATTTCTTAGAACTTTTCTTGGCTGCTTTTATTACCGTTTTAACAAAAGACTCTGAGGTGCCTTGCATCGCTGCCAAAATTTTAATGGCTTCCTCTTTTGTTGCAGGCAAATCCGGACGATTTGTCTTTAAGTAATTTATTGTTTTTTCGATTTCCTCTTCGGAGAACTGTTGTTTCATAGCGTTATTGTAACAAATACTATAGAAATCTTTCCAATTTTAGAAAATTAAACATTTCCGTAGCTAAAACCCTGCTTTTTATCCGGCGCATAATTTCCCGGCTCCGGATTTGAGACAAAATGTTTAAGCTCCCTTCCCAAAGAACTTTTCGGTCTAAAATAGCTAGTTTTCTGTGGTGGTTTCCGGCGCAAATAAGAACTTGCACCCCAATACTTTCAAAATACTGGATTGCTTCTTCTGATTGAACTTCGAGATTCTCATCATGCTCTTTTGGATCGCGGGTAATGATATAGATTTTTACGCTTTTTTCCAGCAAATTTTCAAAAATACGATCAAACATTTTCGCTCGTTTATAGGTGATGAACGGGCTTTCAATTACTACTTCTTTCTCACAGTTCTGAAGGTCTTGGAAAAATGTTTGATAAAAACTGAGCTCATCAAATAGTTTTGACTCAAGCAACTCCTCTGATGTTTTTTTAACCGGCTTTTTCCTTCCAAAATTAAACATCAGTCTTTTTCCTCTCTTTCTGACTGAATAATAGCCACTTTTCCGTTATAATAAGTATGTCCGAGTGCCTGGAGTTTCTTGAAGGTTTTTATTAAACTCTCGAATAGGGTGTTCCATCCTGATCCGTCTAGGCGCGCAAAGAAGATGATTGATGCTTCGGTTTTATTTCGCTAAAATATATTAGTGGAATTATCCTTATTGGAATATCCAAGGAAAAGTCATAGAAAGAAAATACTCTTACCCGAAGAAAGTGAAGACTTAGCAGAGTTTTTAGGGATAGTTGCTGGCGATGGTGGGATAAGCGGTTATTGGCAGCTTCGTATTTACTTGAATGCTATAAGTGATAGGGATTATTTACTAAGAGTCCAATACTTGATATACAGTCTTTTCCACCTAAAAGTAAATATAAGAATGAGGCGTGATGAGAATACTTTGATCGTGGATGCTTCGAGTGTTGAGCTAGTGGATTTTTTAATAAGCAAAGGAGCAATCAGAGGAAATAAAGTTTTGCATGGTGTAGATATACCAAACTGGGTTATAACAAATACTAGATATATAAAAGCTTTTATAAGAGGTGTTTTTGATACAGATGGATGTACTTACTATGATAAACATAGGTATAAAGATAAAATATATCAGCATTTAGGGATTGCTATTGCAAATAAATCGTTGCCTTTGCTCAACAGCATGGTTAAAAATTTAACGACAATAGGTTATCATCCAACAGTAAGTACAAGTTTTAGGATAATGCTAAGAAGAGAGGGAGAGGTATTGAGATTTTTTCAAGATATAAAACCAGCAAATCCTAGACATCAGAATAAATTTATAAATTTTTTGGAGGAGTACCGAAGTGGTCGTAACGGAACCGTCTCGAAAGCGGGTGTCCGGGCAACTGGACCGTGAGTTCGAATCTCACCTCCTCCGCTTAGCTTGTAACTAAATATGAAAAGAGAATTTTCTGCTGGTGGAATAGTTTTAAAAGAAGGCAAGGTTTTGCTGATTAAAAACGCAGCCTTAAGAGATCCTAAAAAAGCCTATTGGGGTTTTCCAAAGGGACATATCGATCGGGGGGAGAGCAGTAGGGATGCAGCTTTAAGGGAGATTAAAGAGGAGACCAAAATTGAAGCAGAGATTGTTGCAAAGCTTGGTGAATCCCAGTATGTTTTTACCAGAAGCGGGGAGCGGATCGTAAAGCATGTCGACTATTACCTTTTTAAGTATAATTCAGGAGAGGAACAGGCTCAGGAGCTAGAAGTGCTGGAAGTTAAATGGTTTGATCCGGGTGAGGCGATGGAATTATTGTCTTTTAAAAAAGATCAGGAATTTTTGAATCAGGCAATGAACTATGAACGATGAACCAACTAACAAATTTGTATCCCGCGGTGGTTTAAAACTTCAACATGCGCTTGTCCATTTTCAATTATCAATTGTCAATTTCACCTGTCTTGATATAGGTTCTTCAACCGGGGGGTTTGTTGATTGTTTGCTTCAAAACGGAGCTTCAAAAGTTTATGCATTAGATACTGCCTATGGTGAGTTGGCCTGGACACTTAGAAATGATTCTCGGGTTGTAGTAATGGAGCGCACGAATATTCTGCATCTTCAACATCTTCCCTCGCCCGAGGGAGAGGGTCAGGGTGAGGGGCATGAACAAAGCGTGGATTTAATAACAATTGATGCCGGGTGGACACGTTTGGAATTAATACTGCCGATTGCTGAAAAATTTTTAAAAGAAAATGGAAAAATCATTGCGCTTTTAAAGCCTCACTATGAAGCTGAGAAGAGAGATTTAATAAAGGGAGTTTTGCGTGAGGAGATAGCAGAAAAGATTAAGGATCAGGTTGTAGAAAAGATAAAACAATTGGGTTTTGAAATTGAAAATATAACTGATTCTCCAATTCTGGGGGGAGCAGGGAATAAGGAGTACCTTCTTCTTTTAAATCACTCGTAGCTCAGCCACTGTAAGAAAATAACTATAAGATTGAATGTCAGCATTTTGTCAAGCTGAATCTTCGGAGCTAGCATAAACTAAATTAATCCTATAATATTAATTATGATTACTGGTGAACGGCAGGTAGAAGTTTTTAGGCCACAACCTCCTGGATTGCTAATTCCTGGTCTAAGGGAAGCATATCAGGTAGCAAAAGATTCATATCCCAGAACAATTCACCCGAAGCGAGGCTATATTTTGGCATGTGGTGATGGCAGGTTCTTTAATCCATTTCTTAGGGATGCAGGTTTGGCAGTAGATCAAGCTTTGCAAAATCCCGAAAACTTTGACTTAGATCCCTCTATGATTGAGGCTGGTGTCAAAACTATCAAACTTGCGCATAGATTAATCTTGAGAAAAATTGATTTTGAGACGGGAAATTGGCCTGGTCATTATTTTCATGAACTTCAGACTAAGCATGATAATCAAGATAGATTGAAGGGTAATATTAACGAGTTGGTACAAGATGCAATGTGATTAGCAAGTAGTAGTGGGGATTTTCGAACATTTCAGGATGTGAAAATCTGAAGCAGAATTCACTCACTACACCAGGCAACTTGTCACTGG
>JAKFWZ010000034.1 GCA_021731695.1 Candidatus Daviesbacteria bacterium
GTAAAACCATAGTGATGATAATTAAGAAAAATGACAAAATCATTGCCTGCAAAATCGACTGAACAGACTTTTCGTTTTCCTCATTAACTCCTCCGGTTGCCCAACCATAACCAGCCGGGAGATTTAGAGAATCTGCATATTCTTCCAAACCTTTATTGATATCAGCTACGTTATATCCGGTTGAAACAGCTGCAGTTACTGATAAAGTTCTTTTGCCATCTTCGCGGGTTACAAGTGAAGGATTCGGTGCTAACTGCAGTTTACCTAAAGATGAAATTGGAATCATCCCATTTGCAGTTGGAATAGAAATTGATGAAATATCTTCAACACTTTGAGTTTGTTGTCCTAACCTGATTGTAATATCTTCAGTTAAATCTTCCGAACCCGAGAATTTAAATTCATCTGCTTCAAATCCGGATGCATAAAGCCTTAACCAAAAACCAACCTGACCCGCATCTAAATTATTTTGCGAAAGCGCCGCTTCGTCAGTTATAAATGAAAGCTTGCTGGTTCCCGATTTAATACTTTTATCGATATTAGTTACACCGGGTTGTTTTGATAAATAATCCTGAATTTTCGCAGCCTGACTATCAAGTTCTCTTAAATCCGGTCCGAAAAGTTTAATCTGCAAAGCAGCTCCTGCCGGCGGACCTCCGGAAACTTCAACAACTGAAATTTTTCCTTTTGAATAATCTTTAAATTTCTCTCTTAAATTTTGCGCAATTTCTCCGGAAGTCTGGTGTCTTTCTTCATTTAAAGCGAGTGAATAAAGGAAAGAATTGGCTCCTGTTCCGCTGGTGTTTCCGGTATCTGCTGAGAATCCTCTGCCCTCTTCTAATGTGACAGTTTTCGCACCAGCAACATCTTTAAATTGTTCAAATAAACTTAAAGATTCTTTTTTTGCAGTTTCTGAATTTGTTCCGCTGGGGAGTTCAACGCTAACATATAAATTATCTTCGTTTGATGCAGGGAAAAATTCAGACTTCACTAAACCTAGCGGTAAAAGTGCAAATGAGAATAGTGAGAATATTACAACCATAATTACAGTTGATCTTCTGGCTCTTCCTGAATTTAAAATGCTGTGCATCGTGTCGTTATACTTTTCTTCAATATTTCTAAAACTGATTAAACCGTGATCAAGTAACCTTGTGATTCTTTCCTGTACAGTTTTATGTGAATTTAATCTTTTAGCGACGAATCCGGCTAACAAATCCCGTATTAAATAAGTAACTAAAACAAAGATTAATAAGACGACGATTTGCAGTGCAAACAACGGGCTTTGCGGAATCAGGAAATAAAATATTGCGAGAACAACTACTAAAAGTAAAACCCTGATTAAAACCTGAACCCTATACGGGATCTGAGGTTTTAACAGGAAAATCATTATCGGCAAAACAATAAACAGAGCCACGAAAATTGATGCGATAAGTGTCGAAGACACAATAATCGGTATTGGTTTAATAAATTCTCCGATAATTCCGGATGCTAAAAGAAGCGGAATAAATGCCCAAACTGTTGTGATTGTTGTTGTTAAAATCGCCACCCAAAAATCTTTCCAAACTAGTAATCCAGTTTGGAAAGGAGTGAATTTTCCTGCCCGGTAATATGCAGTCATTGCAGAAATCACCACAATTGCATCATCAACCAAAAGTCCGAGGGATAGTAAAAGTGAAAATGTGGCGAGGAATGAAAGTGCAATTCCGGTCACATTCATAACAATAAATGTGATTAAAAATGTCAGAGGAATTGAAAGCATTGAAACAATTGCCTGACGAATTCCTAAGAATAAAAGTAAAACAATGAACACCAAAGCCACAACAATGGCGATGTCGCGTTGAAGTGTGGTGAATTCTTTGTCAATTTCTTCGGCAGTATTTACCACAGTCGAAATTTTAAATCCGTTTCCGCTCTGGGCTAACTTCTCATTTACTTTTTCCTGGGCGGCTTCATTAGCCGTATCAAAATTTACACTGCTGACTCTGAAAACCGAGAATGTTGCAGAATTTGAAATCTGACCATTTTCCAGGATGAATGATTCGCCCTGATCAGGTTTGGAGATTTCCTGAACAACTGCTATTTGAGATAAAGGGACGATTTGTCCGTTAAGATTTACTTTAATATTTCTTATGCCGTCTATATCTGTAACTGCCGGATCAATTGTTAACGAATAACTTCCGGTTTCTGTTTTTACGTTTCCCGCAGGGAATGAACCGAGTGAAGTTTTAATTGCGCCGACTAAAGCCTGGGGATTTGCGGCGTAACTAGTTATAGCTTCAGGCTTTAAAACAATTTGAATTTCCTGCTCATCTAAACCGGTGATTTCAACATTATCAATTTGAGTTAAATCCTCAAGTTCTTTTTGCAAATTCCTTGAAAATCTGATTAAACTTCCTCTATCCATTGCTCCTGAAAGTGCAAAAGTCCATATTGGCTGATTTTCAAAATCTAATTTCTGAACATTCGGAGTCAACGCATCTTCAGGTAAATCGGAAACTGCATCAACTGCAGATTGAACATCCGCTTTGGCTTTATCTGCATTTACTCCGGCATTAAATTCAATCGAAGTAACAGAAACAGAATCTCTGGCACTCGAAGTAATTTTTTTAACACCGTCTACCGAAGTAACCGCATCTTCAATCGGAACTGTAATCAAAGATTCGATATCTGTCGGATTTGCTCCCGGTAAAACTGTTGAGATTAAAACAATCGGAATATTAATATCAGGATTTAAATTTCTCGGTAAGGCGTTATAGCTTTGGATACCGAAAATCATAACCATCAAAATAACTAAAGTAACCAGTCTTAAATTAGTCAGATATTTTGCAACAGTAGTTCCGGCGAGCTTGGGATCGAACTTGAGTTTCTTAAGGTAAGTAGATGCTGTGTCCATAGTTGAGAATTTCAAATAACCCAATAAACAAATAAGCAAAGCTTGCAACTTCGTCTTAAATCAATTCCCAATAAAATACATTGGGCATTTGACATTGGGTTATTGGCTTTATTGGTTTATTTTAATAGCGTCTCCTTCAACGACATTTCTCGATAAAATAATTTCTTCATCAGGATTAATCCCTGAATCAACTGCTACGAAACTTCCCTGAACATCGCCCAGCTGAATTTTTCTGCCTTCTGCTTTTCCGTCTTTTATGACATAAACAATTGAATCTTCCTGAGTTTGAAAAACTGAATCTAAAGGAATGAAAGGTACAACTGAATTTGTATCCGGATTTCCAATAGGAATTGAAATAGTTACGAATTGTTTATCCGTAAACATCGCCTGATACTCATCGGGTACATGATAAATAACTGAATAAAGTTGTCCGGAAGTTGCCTCACCCGAAACATAAGCCGGCATCACTTCAATATTTTTTCCGTTGATATTAATAATGCTGTTTTCCAGTTTAGATAAATTCTTTGCGGTTGCGGCCGGAACTTTTGCATCCAAAACAATTTTTCCTTCGATTCCTGAGATTGTAACCAGCAAATCACCAGGGTTTACACTCTCGCCCACTCTGACATGAACTTTTTCAACAACTCCGTTAAATGGTGATGCAGGAGCCATTGATGCAGCAGCTGCTCCGGCTATAGCTGCCTGCAGTCTCGCAATTTCGTGATTTACTAAAAGTGATTTTTCCTGAATTTCTAAATTCTTTAAAGTAATTTCTCTTTGAAGATTTGATAAATCTGCCGGTGGTTTATCAGCACCTGCCTGAAGTTCGGCAGTTCTTACGCCTTGTCTAAGCTGCACAACAACTGCTAAAAGTTGAGCTTTTTGCGCATTTGCCTGAAGTATTGCCGGATCATTTACTCCTGCTGAATTTGTGGCTTCGTTTTGAGAGATAGATGAATTGATAGTGTTCAAAAATCCTTCATTTATATCTAAGAGTCCGCGGGTTTCTTCTAAAGATTTGTTAGCGATATCCCGCATTTCATCATTATTAGCATCTGATCTTTCAGCAACTGTTTTTTGTTTTTGGATTAATTCCTTTTGGACATCGAGCGTATCTTTTGATAATTTATATTGATTTTGGGCGATGGAAGCAGAAATTGCCGGAATATTTGCTCCATAATAATTGCTCGAAAGGTTTACTAAAGTTTTTCCTTTTCCAACATATTCACCTTCAATAGTGTTGACTGACCAAACTATTCCGGGACTTTGCGCCACAATTTGAATTACGCCTGTTTTTTCAACTTGCGCCTGAACTGAGATCTTTGGAGAAGATCCGATTTTAAAAGTCTTTACTTCTTTTGCTCCTGAACCCTGAGGCTGATCGACTGGTTTTGTTTTAAAAACAGTGCTTCCGAGTAAAATGAGAAGTGCGAGTACGAATAAAACAACAAAAAATGCAGTGAATGGTTTCCTTCTGATGAATGGAGTAATTTTTTTTGTGTATCCGAAAGGCTTTTTCCAGTTAATTTTTTTGATTCGCTCTCCTATTCGAATTCTTTGTTCGTTAATGATGAAGCGAGATTTCGCAATTTTAGATTTTACAGCGCGGTTTTTGATATTTTTAGACATATGAAAAAGGAAATTCCGGAGCAGGGAACTTAAATTAATGAAGTATCAGAATCGAATAGGTATTCTATAGGATTGAACGTGCCTAAGTCAAGAAGAATGTTAACAAAGTGACTAGGATCTAGAGTCAAGAGTCTAGTCGAACTGATAGGAAGAGAGATAGAGATTTGTAGCTACAAATCTTAAAACCACGAGCATTAGCTCGCGGATGAAGATTTTCCGAACACGTAGTGTGAGGACAAGCGACCTTAGCCGCTTGAAGCTAGAAGAAACCACGGGCGTAAGCCCGTGGAGCTTCATTTCTAGATTCTAGACTCTAGTAACTTGACTCTATATTTTTTAAGGCACTTTCATTTTATATACTGATTAGATACACCACTTGCAAACTGAAGTTTGCTGCGAGTGTAAGCACTCCTAAGCTCATTGCGAAGCAAGAATGGGTTCATTTTGAAATAGTTTTTGCAAAATGAGCAACGTTTGCTATACAATAATCGCGCTTAATTAACTTAAAATATGCAGATAGCAACAACGCCAGTTGATGATCATAATATAGTTCAGGATGAGCAGACGGCTCCTGTGTCCCATGATGCAAATCTCCCAATTGCTGGAGCTGCAGCTGAGGCTGAAGCTGAAGGACATGAAGGTGGAGGGCATGAAATTGTTATTGCGCCTGAGACTTTATTTAATATTGGTTTTTTACCTGTAACTAATACTTTGCTTGTTTCATGGATGGTTATAGGAATAATTATTATTGCCGCGATTATTGCGAGATTGAATCTAAAAAGAATACCCACTGGTTTTTATAATTTTGTTGAATCGATTATTGAATGGGGTTGGAATACAGTTGAAGATTTGGCTCATTCGCGTTCAAAATTCTTTTTCCCCTGGGTTATGACATTCTTTATATTTATTCTGGTGGCGAATTTAATCGGACTTTTCCCCGGTTTTGCCACAATAACTTATAACCACCTTCCCCTACTTCGAAGTATCAACTCAGATTTAAATATGACTTTATCTTTGGCTCTTTTATCAGTTGTAGTCACTCACTACTACGCAATTAAAATATTGGGAATTAAAAATTATCTTAAGAAATGGTTCTCAGTTGAGATGTTTGGAGTATTTCTTTTTGTAGGTCTTTTAGAGCTTGTCGGAGAGTTTACAAAAATAGCATCGCTTTCTTTCAGGCTTTTTGGTAATATATTCGCGGGTGAGGTTGTTTTGGGGACAGTTTCCAGCATCTTCGCCTTTTTCGTGCCGCTGCCGTTTTATTTCTTAGAGTTAATTGTGGCATTTGTACAGGCGGCGGTATTTATGATGTTAACATTGGTATTCATGGTAATTTTAACTGAGAAGCATGAAAGCCATTAATGAGGAAAGCGCAAGTCGCTGGAATCTAGAGTCTAGGAAGACAAATTCCTACTAGACTCAAGACTCTAGTCACTAGTGACTAAAAAAGAAAGGAGTATAAAAATGGAGGCACTAACACCTGCAATTGCAATTGGCGTTGGATCTATAGCACCAGCTTTAGCGATCGGTTTGATCGGTATGAAAGCTATGGAAGCTATCGGAAGAAATCCTGATGCACAGACAAAAATCCTGCCTGCGATGCTTTTAGGCATGGCATTTGCTGAGGCTATTGCGATATATGCTTTGGTAATAGCTTTTACCAAATAATTACCAAGTTACAAGATACAAGTAACAAACAATGAGCAAAAGCTCTAAATAAATTGATAATCAAAAATTAAATTTTTGAATTTGAGATTTGTAATTTGTTTGGAATACTTGTCTCTTGGATCTTGGAATTTAATTAAGATATGGACAAAATACTATCTGATTTTGGCGTACAACCAATTCTTTTGGCTGCACAAATAGTGAACTTCATTGTTTTACTTATCATCCTGCAGAAATTGGTTTACAAACCTGTTTTAAAAATGCTCGCAGAGCGAAAGAAAAAAATTGAAGAAGGTTTAGCAAACTCCGAAAAAATCACTTCTGAACTTGAAGCAATCGAAGCCAGAAAACAATCAGAAATTGATAAGGCTATAGAGGAGGGGAAAAGAATTATTAATGAAGCAACTGAGAATGCGAATATGATAATGACGGAAGCACACACAAAAGCTAAATCAGATATGGAGGCAATGATGGAAGAAGGCAAACAAATGATTGAGGGCGAGAAAGAAAAGATGAAGACAGAAGTTAAATCAGAAGTTGCAGGAATGATTGCAATGAGTTTGGATAAAGTCTTGGGTAAGTCTTTGGATAGTAAGTCTCATCAAAAAATCGCAGAAGAATCTATTAAACAGATAAGATCATAGCTGATAGCTGATAGCTGATAGCTGATAGCTGATAGCTGATAGAAAAGCATGAAATCAAATAAATATTTAAAAAAGCAGTCAAATAAAGCAGCGGAACTTTCCTTTAAAAAAGGAGAGTTGGATAAAAGCATTTCTGCAAAATTTATTAAGGCTTTTAAAACATTACCCTTAAATGAATCAATCCCCGCTTTAAGTTTTTATTTAACTGCAGTAAAACGCGAAATAGAAAAAACCACTTTAACGATAACCTCCGCTTCTAAATTAAATCCTTCTCAGCTTAAAGATGTAAAATCAGCTTTTGCGAAAGACTTTAAAGTGATAGAAACACAGGAAGAAATTGCACCCTCGATTTTAGGAGGCGTTAAGGTTAAAATTGGAGACATTGTTTTTGACGGAAGCATTCGCGAGAAGTTGAACCAATTGAAGGAGGCAATGGTTAGATAATTTAAGATACAAGTAACAAGAAACAAACAAATCGCAAATTTTAAATCTCAAATTTAATTTTTGGTTATTGGACATTGTTTGTAACTTGTATCTTGTTTCTTGGTAATTTTAATAATATGGCAAATATAGTTAATGAAATTGAAAACGAGATTAAGGGCTTAAAGCTTAAAGCCAAGAAAGAAAACACAGGCACCGTTATAGAAGTCGGTGACGGAATTGCGCGTATTGAAGGACTTTCTGATGTTCAGGCTTCGGAGTTGGTTGAATTTGAATCAGGTGTTACAGGTTTGGCGCTTAATCTTGAATCCTACAATGTTGGTGCGGTTATCTTCGGAGAAAATACTTCTGTAAAAGAAGGTGATTCTGTAAAGACTACAGGAAAAATTCTTCAGGTACCGGTTGGTGACGGCGTTATCGGACGTGTTGTGAACGCTTTAGGCGAACCAATAGACGGCAAAGGCAAAATAAAAGCGGACGCGAGCTATCCGGTTGAGAAGATTGCACCGGGAGTTATTACTCGTCAGTCCGTTTCAGTTCCGCTTCAAACTGGTATTAAATCGATTGATGCATTAATTCCGATTGGCCGCGGACAGCGAGAACTTATTATTGGAGATCGAAACACCGGAAAAACCACAATTGCAATCGATACGATTATCAATCAAAAAGACGTGATTTGTATTTATGTAGCTATCGGTCAGAAGACTTCTAAAATTGCTCAAATTGTTGCGAAACTCGAATCTGTGGGAGCGATGAAGCACACAATCATCGTTGCAGCAACTGCTGCTGATCCGGCTCCAATGCAATATATTGCGCCTTACGCCGGAACTGCAATCGGAGAATATTTTATGGATCAGGGCAAAGATGCATTAATTATCTATGATGATTTATCTAAACATGCAAATGCTTACCGTCAGATGTCGCTTCTTTTAAGACGGCCTTCAGGCCGCGAAGCTTATCCCGGAGATGTTTTCTATCTTCACTCAAGGCTACTCGAAAGATCTGCGAGATTAAACAAGGACTACGGTGGAGGTTCGTTAACTGCTCTTCCGGTTATTGAAACTCAGGCTGGTGATATCTCGGCATATATTCCGACAAACGTTATTTCGATTACCGACGGACAAATCTTTTTGGAAACCGATTTATTCTTCCAGGGAATCAGACCGGCTGTAAACGTTGGAACTTCGGTTTCAAGGGTCGGAGGCTCGGCCCAAACTAAAGCTATGAAGTCTGTTGCCGGACGTCTTAAACTTGATCTCGCGCAATTTAGAGCGCTTGCTGCATTTGCACAATTTTCTTCTGATTTAGATCCTGAAACCAGAAATCAAATTGAAAAAGGTAAAAGAATTACAGAAGTATTAAAACAACCACCATTCTCTCCTGTTCCTTTAGCTGAGCAGGTTACTTCCCTTTGGGCTGTCACAAACGGATATATGGATGAAATTGATGTGACAAAGGTGTCTGAATTTACCGCGCATTTCTTATCTCACTTAAAACTTAAATATAAAACTCTAATGAGTGAAATTGCAGATAAGAAGATTTTGGAAGATTCTTCAATTAAAACTCTGGAAACAGCTGTTTCGGAAGCTCAAAAGACATTTAAACCTGACTCTGGAAAATTGAGTCAAGAGTCAAGGGTCAAGAGTCAAGAAAAAATAGTCACTGAATCAAAAACTTCAAAACCAGCTCCTAAACCTGCAAAGAAAAAAGGAAAGAAATAGTAAACATGTCATCATTGAGACCTGAATCCTCTACGTATAGAGTCCGAGGCAGAGATATGATTCATATTTACCGCGCAGAAACTAAATCGCCTCCACCCCCAGGCCCTTTATTAGAAGACAGAAGAACTCATGAACAAAGAATGCAAATCTATCAAGATAATTTAGAGGCTGTTAAATTAGCATATAAAATGAGACTTTTGGATGAGCACACAGCCCGACCATTAATGGCAGTTTACGCTGCGCTTTGTAATGTAAGGATTTAATTATGCCGAACACAAAAGAACTTCGAAGACGAATACGTTCCGTTAAAAACATGTCTCAGATTACTAAAGCCATGCAGATGGTCGCGGCGACTAAGATGAGACGGGCGCAAAATCAGGCAACTTCGGGAAGACCTTACACAACAACACTTCATAAAGCAGTTATGGCTCTTTTGCCGAAGCTTGGCGACAAGATTTCTCATCCGCTACTTTCTGATAATGGATCAGCAACAGCAGCAGCAGCATTACTCATCACAACCGATAAGGGATTGTGCGGTTCACTTAATACAAATATATTCAAAGCAGTAACCAGTTTTATAAGTGGATCCAGTCATCCTGAACTTGTTTCAGGATCCTCCAACCAAATGGAATCGCGAGCTGGGAAGATGCCGAAACTAGTTCGGCATGACAAATTAGTATTCTACACAATCGGTAAAAAAGGTCGAACCTTTGTTGCCAAAATGAATAAAGATTTAGTTGCAGACTTTGAAAATTCCGATATCGTAACTTTCCAGCTTGCTTCTCAAATTGGAAAAATGGTAACTAAAGCATATATTGCCGGGGAATTTAGTAGTTTCACAATTATTTATCCTGATTTCGTTTCTGCTTTAAGACAGGAACCAAGAATCATGCCCCTCCTTCCAATTAATTTGGAATCAATGAAAGAATTCTACGACATGGCACTTTCAGATTCCGTCATCGCAAAGCGAGACGAACACAGTTCGTCATTGCGAGGAGCAGAGCGACGTGGCAATCTCGATGAAAAAAGAAATCAAGATCGCGACGCTAAGGCTCGCGATGACAATGCAGAATTTTTATTTGAGCCAAATCTTTCTGAACTTTTAGATTTCGTAGTAACTCACTACGTAAAGGTTAAAATTTATCAGGCATTACTAGAGACAAAAGCCTCTGAACATAGCGCCCGAATGATTGCAATGCAAAATGCAACCGATAACGCAAAAGAGCTTGCTCAGGATTTAACTTTATCTTATAATCAGACACGGCAGGAAGGTATTACCAAAGAACTTTTGGAAATCACAAGTGCTTTGGCTGCTTTAGAATAATATGAGAAATGTTGAGCAAAGACTGGATAATATGACTGGATTAGAGCTTTTAAGGATTGTTCGTTCATGAGGACACAGCGTTTCAGGTTACTTATGCAAGATACAGCTCTTGAAGAGCGGACATTACCAGGTCAAAGCATTGCAAGAAGATTGAGAGCCCAGGAAGCATTGTTAGGAAGAATACTAAGCCCGGATGCTGATTATGCAATAAAAATGGCCGGAGCGTTACCGGTTTCTATCGGAGGTAGTAAATAAATGGTTAATCAAGGAACAGTTTCACAAATTATCGGTCCGGTTGTAGATGTTCAATTTGCGGAAGATAAAATTCCGACAATTTACAATGCTCTCGAGATAGAAATGAGTAAGGAGTTAGGAGATGGGAGTAAAAAAAACAACTCTGAACTCAAAACTCCTCACTCCAAACTAGTTCTTGAAGTTCAGCAGCATTTAGGCGACGGTGTTGTCAGAGCTGTTTCGATGAACTCTACAGACGGTCTTAAAAGAGGAACAAAAGTTACTGATATAGGTGCTCCTATCTCGGTACCCGTAGGGGATGAAGTTTTGGGTCGTTTATTTAATGTTTTAGGCGAAACTGTTGATTTAAAAGGCGATCTTAAAACCCTGCCTGCCGGCAGGCAGGTAAAAAGAATGCCGATTCACAGAACTGCTCCTTTATTCGAAGAACAATCTGTTTCTGCTGAAGTTTTCGAGACCGGAATTAAAGTTATTGATTTACTTGCGCCTTTCGTTAAGGGAGGAAAAGTTGGACTTTTCGGAGGAGCAGGTGTTGGTAAAACTGTTTTGATCCAGGAACTTATCAGAAATATCGCAGCAGAACACGGTGGATACAGCGTTTTCGCAGGAGTAGGAGAAAGAACCCGGGAAGGAAATGATTTATACGAGGAAATGAAAGGCTCAGGAGTTATAAGTAAAACAGCGATGGTTTTTGGTCAGATGAATGAGCCGCCTGGAGCACGTCAAAGAGTTGCTTTATCTGCTTTAACTATGGCTGAAGAATTTAGAGACGGACAAGGTAAAGATGTGCTTTTATTTATTGACAACATTTTTAGATTCTCTCAGGCAGGTTCAGAAGTTTCAGCATTACTCGGCCGTATTCCTTCTGCCGTAGGTTATCAGCCAACTTTAGCTACAGAAATGGGAGCGCTGCAGGAGCGAATTACTTCAACCAAAAAAGGTTCAATCACTTCGGTTCAGGCTGTTTATGTTCCTGCTGATGATTATACAGATCCTGCACCTGCTGCAACCTTCGCTCACTTAGATTCAACTATTGCACTGGAGCGATCTTTAGCGGAACAGGGACTTTTCCCCGCAGTTGATCCTCTCGCCTCTTCTTCTAGAGCTTTAGATCCGCAGATCGTAGGAGATGAGCATTACAAGATTGCTGTAGAAGTACAGAGAGTCTTGCAGCGATACAAAGATCTGCAAGACATAATAGCAATCTTGGGTATTGAGGAATTGTCTGATGCCGATAAATTAACAGTCGCCAGAGCAAGAAAAATGCAAAGAGCCTTGACTCAACCTTTCTTCGTAGGAGAAGCATTCACAGGAAGACCCGGAAAATATGTAACTTTAAAACAAACAGTGCAGTTGTTTAAAGAAATTTTAGATGGGTCACATGACTCTAAGTCCGAACAGGCGTTTTATATGATTGGTGGAGTTGAAGATCTTAAGTAAAGTCTCTGTCTCTAAATCTCCCGCGCTGTGATCCTTGGGGGTTGGAATAGTATAAACTCTCAGGTAACAAATCCCATCTTGTGGCATGACCATTTTCCAATCGGTGCTGCAGCACAGCTAGATTCCATAAAAGTTTATCCCTTTGATAAGGGGTTAAGCTTAAGTCCCCTGCGTTTGCCAGGTCAATTTTTCTCTCAATATCTCCAATATGTTTCATGTAGCTGGGTTTTCTCTTTTCAAACCTAGCGTTATGTCTGTTCTTTGCTTCGTTATCCGGCATAGTTGCAATTTTGCTCTTTTTGAGGCTGGGAGTCAAGCAGATTTATTCAAATTGGAGTTTAAGCTTTAAATCTAAGGCTTGTGCTATTTTTTGAATTAACCCAATTGAAGGATTAACATTCATGCTCTCTATCCTTGAAATTACAGCCTGAGTGGTATTTGCTCTTTTTGCTAACTCACCCTGAGAAATTTTCTTTTCAAGTCTTTCTTTAATTAAAGCCCTACTCAATTGATAAGCAGGCTCGGATTCCTCCCAAGCTTTTTTAAATTTAGGGTCTTTTAAACTTTCTTCAAGATGTTTTTTGAAAGTATATTCTTTAAGATGTTTCATTC
>JAKFWZ010000046.1 GCA_021731695.1 Candidatus Daviesbacteria bacterium
GTAGTTTAGGAGACTTAAGTAACTTAGCTGTGATAAAATCAACCCATGAAGAAATATATTCCAGCTGAAATTGAAAAGAAATGGCAGGATAAATGGTCTGCTGATAAGTTGTACCAGACCGATTTAGATCCGGCAAAAAACACCGTTTCTGACGGCCAAAAAGGTAAATATTATGTCCTCGCAGAATATGCATATCCTTCTGGAGATCTGCATATGGGGCATTGGTTCACCTGGTCAGGGGCTGACATCTTCGCAAGATTTAAGCGTATGAGCGGCTACAATGTCTTTTTTCCGAACGGATTTGATTCTTTTGGTCTTCCGGCAGAAGGCGCTGCGATAAAACGAAATATCCATCCTAAAGACTGGACAGAGGCCAATATTAAAAGAATGAAAGAACAGTATATGACGATGGGTCCTTCGTTTGATTTCTACGGCGATTTAGCATCGCACAAAGAGGATTATTACAAGTGGAATCAGTGGATATTTTTAAAGATGTATGAGCGTGGAATTGCCTATAAAGGAAAATATCTATCAAACTGGTGTCCTGTAGATCAAACTGTATTAGCTAATGAAGCCGTAGAAGGTGGTAAATGTTGGAGATGCGGATCTGAAGTTTTGCAAAAAGAAATAGATCAGTGGTTTTTTAAGATTACGGAATATGCAGATAAATTGCTTTGGGAGAATACGACTGAAAAGATTTCAAATGGAGTAGACTGGCCAGTTTCAGTCAGGACTGCGCAAAACGATTGGATAGGAAAAAGTCAGGGTATAAACATAACTTACGACATCAAAGACTCTCAGGAAAAAGTAACTGTTTTTACTACAAGACCTGATACAAATTTTGGAGCCACATTCATTGTTCTCGCATCTGAGAATCCACTGATTAGAAAAATCACTACTAAAGAACAAGCTAAGGCTGTTGAAGACTATGTAAAGAAAGCTGAGAAAAAATCAGAGCTTGAAAGAAAAGAAAATAAAGAGAAAACAGGCGCGTTCACTGGAGCCTATGCAATCAATCAGTTAACAAATTTTGAGATGCCGATTTATGTTGCAGATTATGTTTTGATGGGCTATGGAACAGGCGCTGTTGTTGGTGTCCCGGGTCATGATTTAAGGGATTTTGAATTTGCCAAAGCTCATGATTTAAAGATTATTAGGGTGGTTAAAACGGGTGATGATATTTCAGAGATTACAACTGCTGAACAAGTCCAGGAAAAGAACGGAAAAATGGTAAATTCAGGCTTTTTAGACGGCATGGACATGCATGATGCAATCTTGAAAATTATGGACTATATCGAAGATAAAGGTTGGGGAGAAAAAACTGTCACTTACCACATTCACGACTGGTCTGTTTCAAGGCAAAGATATTGGGGTACACCTGTGCCGATAATAAACTGTCAGGATTGTGGATCAGTGCCTGTGCCTGAGAAAGATCTGCCTGTAAAACTGCCTTATGACGTTGATTTTATGCCTAAAGGAATTCCGCCTTTAGCTTCGAATAAAGAATGGTTAAATGTTAAATGTCCAAAATGCGGGGGAGACGCGCAGCGTGATCCGGAAACAATGGATACTTTTGTTGATTCGTCCTGGTACTTTTTCAGATTTCTGGATCCTGATTTAGAAACCGCACCTTTTGATATAGATTTAGCGAGAAAGATAATGCCCGTTAATATTTATTTTGGAGGAGCAGAACATACTCTGGGACATACACTTTATTCAAGATTTTTTACAAAATTTTTCCACGATTTGATGCTCACTGATCTAGAAGAATATGCTTTGCGAAGGATTAATCATGGCATAATTTTAGGACCAGATGGCACAAAAATGAGTAAATCAAGACCGGAGAGCGTTGTAAGTCCTGATGAAGAAGTTAAGAAATATGGCGCCGACACCATCAGAATTTATTTAGCATTTTTAATGCCGTATGAAGCAACTGGTCCTTGGGATAGAGAAAGGGTTAACGGACCTTACAGATTTTTGCAAAGAGTTTGGGGGTTGGTTGATAAGGTGGTTGATGAAAACTCTCTGGATCCCGACTTTCGTCGGGATGACATATTGTCCGACATCGATTTAAGACAGATGCATCAGACAATAAAATCTGTAGCAGAAGATTTGGAAGCGATAAAATTTAACACCGCAGTTGCTCATCTTATGGAGTGGTTAAACTACTTATCAGCAAAACCAAAAATCTCAAAAGAGGAGTATAGGACGATGTTACTTTTACTGGCGCCATTTGCACCACATATATCGGAAGAATTATGGCAATCGTTATTCGTTATTCGTTATTCGCAAGATTCCGACAAACGACAAACGACAAACGACAAACGAGATTGGTCAATTCATCAACAGAGTTGGCCGGAGTTTGACGAAAAATATTTGGAAGATAGTGAAGTAGTTATTGTTGTCCAGGTTAATGGAAAAGTTCGCGAAAATTTTAAAATGTTAAAAGGGGTTAGCGAAACAGAAGTTTTGGAAAAAGCAAAAGGCAGTCAAAGAGTCGCTAAGTTTTTGACAGGGGAAATAGTTAAGACGATTTTTATTAAAGATAAACTGCTAAACATTGTTGTAAAATAATAAACCTCTAGTAAATTTATAGTTTTTTCGTTATCACTCTTTTTAATCGCTGCTAACTAAATCTCAGCCTTAAAAAAGCTTGTTCTGACAGGCTATAATAAAAAATTTAAATATTGAGTAAATTTTTTGCATCATATCTTAATATATCAATTTTGGATTTCGGTTGAGTTAGGAATCCGCAAATTTATATCCTTTAGTTATTTTACTATATTTTTTTCTTTTGCGACTTTTAACCGTAAAATAAAGCAGTCATGCGAGCGAAGCGTCGCAATCTTGATTAATTTCTTCTTGTACTTTTGGATCGCAAAAGTACCAAAACTCTTTTTGCTGAGAAGTCGCGCTAAATTTTCTCGCTCGTTAATCGGGGAACCTTGCCCCTTCGGCTTTTTTGCTAATCACAAAAAACCGAAATCCCCTGACAACTTACTCAAAAATCCTATACGCGCTTTGTTCTTAAGCAAAAATGATTTCACTACGTTCATGCTCGCAATAAGAAAAGATATTTCGTTTCAAGCTCGCCTTTAAAATATTTAATCTTGCATGAACGCAGCAGCGTTAAGAACTTGAGTGAGGCTGCCAGGGGAAGAGCGGATTCTGGCGATTAGCCAGATGTCCGAAGGGGAAAGCTCCCCGGCTAGCCGAACGAAAGTTTAGCTGACCGTTCTCTGCAAGAGAGTTTTGCGCCACTTTACGGTTAAAGTGGCAAGATTAGCTTGACTAAATATCCTGTGCATTTTAGAATCAGCCTTATTCTATGCCCATATACGATTCAAAAGTAAGTCTTTCTAAACTTCGCACAGCGGATTCCAAAAGAGATGATATTTGGTTATTAACCAGACTAGATTACCTTTGGAGTAACTTTTTCTCAGACGTTTCTCAGGATAATCCTATTTTTATAGCCTTTGGCAGATATTCCAAATACCGTCTAGGCTCGATTAAGTTTGATCGCAGCAATAAAAAGTCTTATATAACAATTACCGCGATGTTTAAGGATACGTCTATTCCGGTTGAGGTTGTCGATCACACAATTGCCCACGAACTTTGCCACTATACGCATGGATTTTCCTCGCCCAAGGAGCAGATGCACAAGTTTCCGCACCATGGTGGAGTGATTCAAAAAGAACTTTCAGATCGAAATCTGAAGTACCTGAGTATTGCTTACAGGTCATGGATTAGAAAGTACCGCAACCTCTTAAAGGAAGAGCGGGTTTGAGATTAAAACTTCATTGACAAAACCTCGGCTAATTACACTAAAACCCAACTACATAATGACACTTTATTGACGATCGTCCAAAATGTGTCTTAAGACAGACTGACCAGTATTTGTAATGATCAGAGTTTGTAACGAAGAGTGAATGCTCAGAGTTGATTCTTCGTACGTTCCTGCTTTTCGGATTAACTTCTGGTAAAACTTCGGTAAATTAGATATTATGGAATTAAATCTAGCCTGGCCATGGAAGAACTTAATTCAAAGCTGAACGCCTACAAAATTCCTATTGGGTTTTTTGTGGTTGGAGTAGTGCTTTTGATTGGTGGTTTATTCTCTTCAAACTTAATCGGGAAGCCAGAGCCCAAAATCGAATTTCCCAAGGAGAGTATCGTATCCCAGAGTAGTTTGGATGAAATAAAAATTGACGTTTCCGGTGCGGTAAATAGTCCTGGTGTATTTACTATTAGTGAAAATTCGCGGATCGAGGACGCCATTAGTTTGGCGGGTGGGTTTACTGATAAGGCCAATAAAGAGTTCATTTCAAAAAAGCTTAATTTATCTCAAAAAGTTACAGATGGACTGAAAATTTACATTCCCTTTGAGGGAGAAGAAGCCGGGGAGATAAGGGCGGTTGGGGGTATTGGGGAGATTGCAGGAGTTTCTGCTCAGGGGAAAGTAGGGATTAATAGCGCAGATCAGGTAAGTCTGGAGGCTTTGCCTGGGATTGGTCCGGTTACCGCAAAGAAGATTATTGAAAATAGACCATATGCGAAGGTAGAGGAATTGTTAAGTAAGAAGTCGGTTTCAAAAGCGGTTTTTACTAAGATAAAGGAGTTAGTAGATCTTAACTAAGTTTTTTCTTCTTTTGACCGCAAAAGAAGCAAAACTCTTTTTGCTGAGAAGTCGCGCTAAATTTTTTCGTTCGTTAGTCGGGGAGGTTGCCCCTTCGGCTTTTTTGCTAATCACAAAAAACCGAAATCCCCTGACAACTTACTCAAAAATCCTATACGCGCTTTGTTCTTAAGCAAAAAAATTTAAGCTCAAAGGAGTGCTGCGTTCATAGCTCGAAATTTAAGAAGAAAATGCAAGAATGAAAAAGCATTTTAATCCAAGTTACCTACTGCTTATTTTGCTTTTTCTAATCCTGCTTATGCGGATTGATTACACCATGTTTTTATATCGTCCGGGGATTATTACTTCGGATCAGAATATGTTTATGGGAGATTTGAAGCTAAAAATAGAGGAAAACCTCGAGGCTATTTTGCCTTCACCTCAATCAGGACTTTTGGCCGGCATGGTTTTAGGCTCAAAACAAACTTTACCGGAGGATTTCCGTGATGCACTTATCAATACATCTACTATTCATATAGTCGTTGCCTCAGGTCAGAACCTGACAATTCTTTCAGGTTTGATCATTGGCCTGGCTTCTGTGCTTGGCAGAAGAAAAACTGTTTTAGTTTCAATCGGTACGAACCTGTTTTATGCACTTTTGACTGGGTTTCAGATTCCAATTATCAGAGCAGCGATTATGAATATATTTACTTCACTGGCAACTTTAACAGGCAGGGAAGCGAATGTTTTGTTTGCTTTGTTTTTGTCAGCAATTATGATGTTAATTTATGAACCATTGTGGCTTTTTTCAATTTCCTTTCAACTTTCGTTTTTGGCTTCATTCGCGGTTATGGAATTTTCACCGACTATTGAGAATAGGATCAAATACATACCGGACATAATCAAAGCTGATCTGATTGTTTCTTCGTCTGCCTTTTTATTTACTCTACCTGTGATCTCAGAAAACTTTCATAGAATCAGTATCACAGGCGTGATTGTAAATTCTCTGGTGCTTTGGACAACTGCTTTTATTATGGCTTCAGGTGGAATCGTGGCTGTAGTAAGTTTAATCAGTCTTGAACTCGCATCAGTATTAGCATTAATTCCCGGAATATTTCTGACTTATCTTGTTTATGTAGTGGAGTTTTTTAATCAGCTGGCGCCAAGCGTGGAGACGGTTTCTTTAGGTTTAGTGTTTTGGGCAGGTTACTACTTTATATTGCTGGGGATTTACTTTTGGGCAAAGAAGAATATGGCTTCAAAAGAGCTATAAATGGTATCATAAGCTTGGATTGTACCCCTCACCCTGACCCTCTCCCTTAGGGAGAGGGAACTTGCAATCATTAATTATGTTTAAACAAAGAATTGAAAAGGATTTAATAAAAGCGGTCATCGACTTAGGCTTCGTTAAGCCGAATGATACAGTAGTATCTATTTCCGAAAAATCGGGGTTTGGAGACTATTCGTCGAATATCGCGCTGCAACTATCTAAACAGAAACATCAAAATAGCTATCAGAGTCCGCAAGAGATTGCTAACGCAATTATTGATAAGCTTGGACACCCTTACTATTTAGAGAGAGTTGAGCTCGCAGGACCGGGTTTTATAAACTTCTTCATAAAAGATTCAGAATTAGCATCGTTCATCGTTCATCGTTCATCGTCAACTGCAGAAGATTTTGAACAACGAACAACGAACAACCCGCTTCGCCGGAGCTCCAGCGAGGCGAGCGAACAACGAACAATTATTGTTGAATATTGCGAGCCTAATACGCACAAAATGCTTCATGTAGGCCACTTGCTTTCACTTACGTTAGGAGAAACACTTTCAAGACTCTATGAGTACCAAGGTCATCAGGTGATCCGTACGAATTACGGATCCGATATTGGTCTTACTGTTGGTAAATGTCTTTATGGAGTTGAAAAACTGAAAGACAAATACGATAAGGTGAAAGCTTCAGGTACCCTCAGGGATAAAGCACAGTTTTTAGGAGAAGCTTATGCTTATGGTCACGGCGAATACGAAAAATCAGTTGAGTCGAAAGAGGAAATAGATCAGATTACAAACAAACTATATAGTAGAGAATCAGATATCCTGCCGATTTGGGATGAGACCAAAGATTGGTCCTTAGGTTATTTTGAAACTATCTATTCAATTTTTGGAACGCTTTTTGACAGACGTATTAATGAGTCAGAGGTCGATAAAATGGGGAAGCAGATTGTTTTGCAAAATGTCCCTAAGATTTTTCAAGAAGATGACGGAGCTGTTATTTATCCTGGTGAGAAATACGGTTTACACAACCGGGTTTTCATAAACTCTAAAGGCAACCCGACTTATGAAGCGAAGGACATTGGCCTGGCTGACAAATATATTGAATCGTATCAGTTCGATGAAATTCACATTTTTTCACACAAAGAACAAGACGATTATTTTAAGGTTATTATTGATGCTGAAAACCGAGTCTTCCCTGAAATTAAAGACAAAGTTCATCATGTTTCTTATGGCGAAGTGAAGCTTTCAAGCGGAAAGATGTCTTCGAGAACTGGAAACATAGTCGCAGCAGAAGATATTTATAATACTGTTAGAGAAAACGTTAAAGCTATTGCGCCGCATCTGCCTGAACTTTCTTTAAACGCCTTAGCCGTAGCTGCAATCAAATTTGCTTTTCTTAAATATTCGCCGAGATCAGATATTATTTATGATATTGAAGAATCAGTTTCTCTTCATGGAGACACAGGTCCTTATGTTCTGTATGTATTTGCGAGGATTAATTCACTGTTAAATAAAGCTCAAGCAAATAGGCATAGTGATAATTCCGTGGACTCTGAGATTGCTTCGTCGCAAGCTCCTCGCAATGACGAAGAGAAGAATCGCGCCCAGCCTTCGCTAAAAGCTACGGCGGGCAAGCAAAATGACGCTGAAGCGATCTCGCGAAGCGATGACGCTAGTGATAATCACGCAATAGATTTCGAAGCTGAGTATGAACAAGGCGAGCCAGGGGAAGAGGAAATCGCGCAAGAGGATCGTTCTTCGTTATTCGTTCATCGTTCATCGCAAAAAACAAAATCAGCAAACGAACAACGAACAACGAACAACGAACTCGAGCCTGAGGAGCGGGAAGTTTTGAGACAGTTAGAATACTTTGATTTGATAGTAAATAAAGCTGCAGATAACTTCCAGCCGAATGAACTGGTTAAATATCTTCTTGTGCTCACAAAATCATTCAATGCCTTTTACGAAAAACATCCGGTTATTGGATCGAAAAACGAAGAATTCAGGCTCAGTCTTGCATCAAGAGTAGCTGAGCAAATTAAGCTAGGGCTTTATTTGCTTGGCATTGAGACTGTTGATAAGATGTGATTAGGCTAGGGTAAAAGGTGAGGAAGCCAGTATGGTAAGGGGTTTATGGGTTTAGGTCTTATAACTTTACCTCTAATCCATACCAGCATCCTTACCATTTAACCCTTAACAAATAAAATATGTTTTTTAAATCCGGCCATCGAAAATCCTCTAATCCAATCCTTGCTATTTTCAGGCTCATGATGAGCCTTGTTATTATTGCAATACTAGGCTTAGGATTACTTCAGGCATATAAAGCTTTCTCAGGTTACGATCCTTTAAAACTTGATTCTGAGTCTCTCAAGAATTTAATGTCTTCGGATTCATCAGGAGATATTTTTAGCAAACTACTCTCGCTCAACCCGCAAAGTTCTTTAAATGATGCAGGTTCAGTTTTGGAAGGTGAAGTTGTTGGGGAAACGAAATCAGCTGCTCCGGTTAAATTTAAGTTCGCAGTTGTAGCTGATTCTCATAAAGACACAGCAAATCTGCAAAAGGCTTTAGCCCAGGCACAACAAGAAGGCGTTAAGTTCGTAATTATAATGGGAGATTTGTCTGATGTGGGCACGATTGAAGAATTAACAGCCACTAAAAATGTGTTAGATGCCTCAGGTCTGACTTATTATGTAGCAGCAGGAGATCATGATTTATGGGATTCAAGAGATAAAGAAAACAATGCGCCGAAAAATTTCACAGAGGTTTTTGGACAAACTTACGACTCCTTTTCCTATGAAAACGTGCGCTATATTATGATTTACAACTCAGATAATTATCTGGGGCTTGACGGTGTTCAGCTTAAATGGATTGAAGATGAGTTGATTCGTGCTCAAACTGATCAGCCTGAGTTAATATTTGTATTTGCGCCGACTCCTCTTTTTCATCCTTCATCGGATCATGTTATGGGTAAGGTTACGCCAAAACTCTCTGAACAGGCAAAGCATTTGATCACAATGTTTAAAAAGAACGGAGTTGATCTCGTTTTTTCTGCTGATACGCACTTTTTCTCAAAATTTACTGAGCCCGAGAATGATTTGGATATGATTACAGTTGGAGCTGTGACTTCAGAGAAGAATGCGCAGGCTCCGAGATACGCACTAGTTGAAATTAGGGAAGATGGAAGCTACAATACAAGGGAGACTGAAATTAAGTAACAAGTATCCAAGATACAAGTAACAAACAAGCTCCAAATTCAAAATCTTAATGATCAAATATTTTGGAATTTAAAGATTTAAGTATTGTTATTTGTTTGTACCTTGTAACTTGTTTCCTGGAAAACTTAAATCAAAATGACACAACAAACATTAATCATTATTAAGCCGGACGGGGTCGAAAGAAACCTTATCGGTAAAATAATTTCCTACTACGAAGAAGCAGGCCTTAAAGTTATTAAACTCAAAATGATGCAGGCTGAGCGTGATTTAATCATGAAGCACTATGAAGAGAATGAAGATTATATGAAGGCAATTGGTCAGAAGAGTCTTGATGCCGGCAATAAAGTTGATGATATTTTGGAATACGGACGAATGATTGTTCAGTCTCTGCGTGACTATATGACTTCAGGACCAGTTGTTCCGATGGTTTTGGAAGGTGAAGATGCAATACCATTGGCTCGTAAGGTAACCGGTTTTACAGACCCTACACAGGCTGATAAGGGCACGATTAGAGGAGATTTAGGAAATGATTCAATTGCAAAAGCAAACGGAGAGGGCAGACCAACTAAAAACTTAATTCATGCTTCCGGAACTCCTGATGAAGCTGCAAAAGAAATCTCTCTCTGGTTTACAGAATAACCTTCTTTTTTAAATTTAAGCACAAAATTTCTTTCTTCCTTTGACCGCGATAAAGTTGTCATTGCGAGCGTGAGAAAGTCTAAACGACTTTCGAGAGAGCAATCTTGATTAATTTCTTTCTTTCTTTCTTTCTTTCTTTCTTTCTACTTTTTACCGAAAAAGTAGCAAAACTCTTTTTGCCGAGAAGTCGCGCTAAATTTTTTCGTTCGTTAATCGGGGAGGTTGCCCCTTCGGCTTTTTTGCTAATCACAAAAAACCAAATCCCCTGATAACTCACTCAAAAATTCTATACGCGCTTCGTTCTTAGGCAAAAAATTAGATAAACATACATGCTTTCATGCTCGCATTCAAACGATTTGAACTCTTGAACAATTTAGCAATATAATGGATTAATGGTGCCCCATATTCCTCATTCTTTTGATTTTATTCATATTAAAAGCGTTAAAGACTTACCCCATCTTTTTATTGTTTTACTTCTAGTCTCAGGTATTGGAATTGGAGTTTATCTTTCTCTTCAACCGCAGCTTTTTAGTAAGCAGGCAGCAGAGGGCAATATTATCGATGTTTCTTTTTTGCCTGAAATAATTGAAGCTAAAGTAGGAGAGAGTTACGATTTAAAAATAGGAATAAATCCAAAAGGCCAAAGAGTAACTGCTGCGAAATTAATTGTTAAATATGATCCGCAAGTTGTTTCAATTGCAGAAGTTCAAAACGGTGGTTATTTGCCGGTGACTTTAAAAGTAGAAGATGATTTTAATGGCAAGCTGACTTTGGTTTATGGATCAACAATTGATAGTAAATCACCTCCTTTAGGTTTGCTCTCGCTGGTTAAGTTGCGCATTCAAAATCCATATAATAGTGAAGTCGGGCTCGATACTGATAGTGAAATAAATATTGCTACTCAGGAGGATAATGTGTTAAATAATTATCCAAAATTAACTATTGAAGCTTTGAATAACCAATCTGAAGAGGACGCGAAATATCCTAATAATTTACTTCAGGAAAAGCCTTTCTTTGCAAGCTCGCAGCCGACAGTGGACGATTTTCAGAAAAGTATGGAGGAGAGGGCGGGGTTAAAGCCCGGTAGAATCGATCCGGAATTTTCAGAGGCTTATATAAAACAGCTTGCAGGCGATGCAGTTAGTCCAATAGTCGCTCTAAACAAAGTGCTTCAGGAAAAAGTTGGTGATGTATTGGGGAAATAAATCCTAATATGCGACCTCGGCGGGATAACACACCCAATTCTTCGCAAGCTCAGAATTGCAGGACGGGCGCCGTCGATAGGAATAAGCAGAGCTTGCAAAGTCATATGAACCTACTAGCGGCCCTGGCGAGAGTCGAACTCACAGTCTTATTCTTAGGACGAATCTGCATTATCCATTATGCTACAGGGCCAAATTTTCAAGCTTGCTCTAGCGCGAAGCGTGAGGCTTCGCCTCATCCGGTGAGCTACGAGGTCATAGGTTTCAATTCTAGCATTTTCAGGTTTTAAAGCGAAGTTTTTTGGACACTTAATTAACGATCGTCAGGAATGTGTACATTATTTAAATCTTTTGTTTCAAAAACTAAAACCCATTTGGCTAGGCCGATTTCATCGATAAATGTCTGGATATGTTTTCTCATAGATTGGTTATTTACCCAAACACTTTTTTGCAGAGGCTTAAACTGCCAGAGTTTGAGCCTCGCTCTTAAAACATTTCTGACTTTGCGATGAGATTCAGGTATATCGAAGACAACCACAGTCCAGCTCCCATGATTCTCTCTGGCGAGGCTATTTCTTATTTCAATCTCGCTTTTACCCAAGCTCGTAAGCTTGTAGAGAATCTGGTTTTGGTTGCGTGTGGTGTTTATGTAGCCCTTTAGTCTTAGTCTGCGGAGTGTTTGAGAGAGGTTAGTTTTCTGAAGCGGGCGATGGTAGCCTTTAGCATAGATTTCAGTATTAACAATAAAGTCCTGAATTCTTACGCCGCCATCAACTGCTTTTTCCAGAACCTGAAGTATAAAATCACTTGTTTGTGAATTTTTCCTCATATACACATTTTGGACGATCGTCACAAAAGTGTCAACGACTTCCAGAAGGTTTCATAAGAGTTTCATAAGAAATGCGGGCTGAGTTATAATAGCTACGGCTCGATTCTTAATTGCGGGGACTAGTTCATCGTTAAGCAAAGTTTGCAACTTCATCTAAAGCAGAGCTTGCCTATGAACTAAAAACTGATCAAATTACGGGGACTAGTTCATTGGGCTTAAGCGCCTAAATGACGGTTAAGCGGGTTAGATTCCTTTTAAGAGCGAAGCTCGCAAGCTTTGCTTATCGATGAAATCGAAATCTTATCAAAGTAACCCCGGAAGAATGCATTACGGAGTGTAGTTCATCGGTAGAACGCCGCGTTCGGGTCGCGGAGGCAGGAGGTTCAATTCCTCTCACTCGACAGGTTTTAGGTTCCGGCTTTAGCCGGGTTCTAAAAGCTTTCTGGGCAAAGAGAATTTAATTAAATCTTTGAAGACCGCAGGTCGCAAGTTTTGCTTTTTGGTTCAACTGCGAAGCAGGAGCTGGCTCATTCTCCCGTCCCCGACATTATTTGGTTATGAAACAAAGAATAAATATTACTGCTTTTTTGATTATTGCACTCACGCTTGTAGTGGCTATGGCTGCTCTTTTTCTTCTTAAATTAAACGGAGTAGATATTAAATTTTCTAAAAAACCTCAACCCAGCGTGGATTCAGTAAAGCTTTCAACACCAGAGCCAGTTATAGATAACACAATCAAATTTGATATTGAAAAAGTTAAGGTCGGGGAATCTGTTGGCAAGATGAAGATTGTTAATATAAGAG